>NZ_JAUBTQ010000020.1:29003-124854 GCF_036702515.1 Microcoleus sp. BROC3 | reverse complement strand
ATAAGCTCTGCGTTTTTTGAAGTGTTATTTTTGGGCGCTCGCACTATAAATTTATCATACCCTAATTCAGCAACGCCAAAAAGCGCTATAATAATTAATAACTAACGACGAATGACAAATAACTATGGTGCAATTAACGGCAAAAATCTCTGCTAACGAGTTAGCAAATTTGGCTGTAGATTTGATTCGGAAAACAGGTTGCGAGTACGGTGATGTGCGTTTTTGCAGTTACCGAAGGCAGAATCTTTACGCGCGCGATCGATCTTTAAGTCAACTGTCAGATAATGTAAGTTCCGGTTTTGGCGTGCGAGTGCTTCTAGACGGCGCTTGGGGGTTTGCCGCCAGTCACAGCAAAACGCCGGCAGAGGTTGCAAGAATAGTCGCTTTGGCTGTAGAAATCGCTAAAGGCAGCCGCTTGACTCAGAAGGAACCGGTGCGGTTAGTACCAGTCGAAAAATATGTCGATACCTATGTAACTCCCATCGCCATTGACCCTTTTTCTGTACCAGTTGCTGAGAAAGCCGAACTGCTGCTAACTATCAACGAGCGGCTGCTAGCACACGGCGCACAAGGCATCAAAAAAGCTTCTTCTTTTTTGCAGTCAAGCCGCGAAGACAAAGTTTTTGCTTCCACAGAAGGCTCGCTAATCGAACAAACAATCTACCGCAGCTATCCGGGTTTTGGCTGTACGGCAATTGCGGGCGGCGATGCCCAAAGTCGCAGTTACGAACGCCCGCCACTTAATATCGGTTACGAACATATTAATCCCGATGATTTTTTGAGTCAAGTTGAAAGAGTTGCTGCCGAAGCTATTGAGAAAGTCCGCGCTCCTAAAATCCCTGCTGGTATTTGCAAATCCCTGATTCTTAAGCCGACCAATTTGTTTTTGACAATCCACGAATCAGTAGGACATCCAACTGAATTAGACCGGGTTTACGGCTACGAATCTAATTTTGCTGGCACGAGCTTTGCTACTACTGATAAGTTAAATAAACTGCAATACGCTGCACCTTGGGTGAATTTTAAGTGCGATCGCACTCAGCCAGGCGGCCGCGGTACAATGGGTTACGATGATGAGGGCGTAAAATCACAAGATTGGTACGTTGTCAAGGATGGGATTTTAGTTGATTATCTCACTGACAGAGAGACGGCTTATCGCCTCGGACGCGGTAGCAGCAACGGTTCTGCTTATGCTGACAGTTGGTCGAGCGTACCGATGGTGAGAATTCCCAATTTGGGATTGGAGCCGGGCCCGGATGGCGGCAGCCATACTGCTACTTTGACAGAGATGATTGCTGATACCGAAGACGGGATTTTAATCGACGGTATCGGTAGTTATTCAATCGACCAGCAGCGGCGCAATTTTCAATTCGGCGGCGATGCTTTTTGGAAGGTGGAAAAAGGTAAAGTTGTCGGTATGTTGAAGGATGTAACTTATCAGGCGATGACTACTGATTTCTGGAATCAAATAGATGCGATCGGGCCGGCTTCGGAGCAGGTTCAGTGCGGTACTAATATGTGCGGAAAGGGCGAGCCGATGCAAGTTGCTCAAATGACTCACGCTTGTGTGCCGGTGCGAGTGAGGGATATTCAAATTGGGTAATAGGGCATGGGGCATCGGTTCTTAGTTATTAGTTAATTGCTAACAATGCCCAATTCCCAATGTCCAATTTGCAATGCCCAATTCGCAATGCCCAATTCGCAATGCCCAATTCGCAATGCCTAATTACTAATCATGATTGTAACAACATCGCCCGCAAGTTTAAGTGAAGACCAAGCCTTATCTGTAGTAGAAAAAGCAGTCAAACTATCCAAAGCAGAGGAAGTATTTGTCAGTCTCTCTACTGGCGAGGAATCTCTTTCCCGCTTCTCGGAAAATCAAATCAGCCAAAATATTAGCAAAACTGTATTTAACCTGAGCATTACTAGCTATTTTGGCAACAAAAGCGCCTCTGCTGCTGTTACAGAATTTGATGAAGATGCGATCGCCTCCGCAGTCAAGCGATCGGAAGAATTGGCCCGAATTGCGCCGGCAGACCCCGAATGGATGCCGCTGCTGCCGCCTCAAACCTACGATTTGCGATCGCCCGCCTTCGACGCAGCAACGGCAACTGTATCGCCTCTAGCGCGGGCGCAAATGGTGCAGCAAGCGTGCGCGACATCCTCCCAGGGGGGCGCTCATGGTTCGGGCACTTTGAGCACTGATGCGTCGCTGTACGCGATCGCCTCGTCAACCGGACTCCGCGCCTGCAATCAGTCTACAGAGGCGGATTTCAGCTTTACGGCTCGCGTTGAAGACGGTTCTAGTTGGGCTCAGATCACTGCTTGGAGTATCAACGAATTGCCGATCGCCGAATTAGCAGAACAAGTGCTCGATCGGGCGATCGCATCTCGCAACCCGCGCCCCATCACTCCCGGCGTTTATCCGGTAATCCTTGACGGCGCTGCTTTTGCGGGCTTGCTACCGTGGGTGATTTGGGGGCTGGATGCGAGGGCGGCGGATGAGGGACGATCGTTTATGTCGATCGCCGATGCAGAGGGAAAACCAGCGGGAAACCGCGCGGGGGAACAAATTTTCAGTCCGTTAGTGCAAGTGCAGCGCGATCCGGCTCATCCTTTGTTGCGATCGAATACTTTTTTCGGCGACGGATTGAGCAATAACTATTTGGAAATCATCAAAGATGGCGTCCCTCAAAGTTTGTCTTATTCCCGCTACTGGGCCGCACAAAAAGGCAAAGAAGCAAAAGGTGCTTATTACCCGATCGTGATGACAGGTTCCGACCAAAGTTTAGCAGATTTAATTGCTCAAACCGAGCGAGGAATTTTCGTCAGTCGAGCTTGGTACGTGCGCTACGTTAATCCGAAAACATTGGAAGTAACGGGAATGACTCGCGACGGTACTTTTTGGATTGAGGATGGCAAAATTGCTTACCCGATTAAAAACCTACGTTTCAATCAAGTTTTACCTGATATGTTGCGCGATGTGGATGCAGTTAGTGCGGTGAAGCGTTACGGCGGTAGTGTCGTGCCCGGAGTGCGCGTGAAAGCTTTTAATTTCACGAGTATTACTGATAGTTTGTGACTTGCAAGGGTGAGGTGCGCGGAAACCCACCCGGAGGAGTCGGAATTATTCATATCTCTCTTCTCTTTATCTGCGTAAATCCGCGTCCATCCATTGTCATCTGCGGTTAATACATTCTCTTTTTTAAACCGCAGATGAGGGCAGATAAACACAGATTAACGCAGATGAATTAGAGGAATTTCGGTTGCACCGTCGGTGATTGTTGACTGTTGACTCGATTTTACAATTCCGATGGTACCGGATTTGATATAATTTAGGGCGCTCGATAAAAACCAATTCCCAATTCCCCATTATCAATGAATCAATATTTTGCTACAGTTGCGCGCGGTTTAGAAACAATTGCCGCCCAAGAATTAGAACGTTTAGGGGCCCAGGATGTTAAGCCAGATTTTACTGGGGTTTACTTTGCGGGCGATCGCGCTTTATTGTACCGCGTCAATCTGTGGTCGAGAACTATTTTTCGAGTGCTAATGCCGATCGCCGAATTCCGGTGTTACAACTCGGATATGCTCTACCGCGAAGTGCAAAAAATCCCTTGGGACGAATACTTAGATCCCGAAAATACTTTAGCAGTAAACTGCACCGGTGGCAACGAAAATTTGAACCACACTCACTTTACAGCTTTGCAGGTCAAAAATGCGATCGCCGACCAACAGCGCCTTCAATTTAACAAGCGTTCTAGTGTCGATGTAGAGCATCCCGATTTGCTAATTAACATTCACATTCATCAAGATAGAGCTATTTTAAGTTTAGACAGTTCTGGCGGCAGTTTGCACCGCCGGGGATATCGACCGGCGATGGGGCTTGCTCCCCTCAAAGAAACCCTAGCTGCGGCTTTGTTGGAGATGGCAGAATGGACCCCAGATTTGCCGTTTTTAGACCCGATGTGCGGTTCGGGAACTTTGCCTTTGGAAGCGACTTTAAAGGCCTTGAATATTGCACCTGGATTGTTTCGAGAAAAGTTTGGATTTATGACTTGGCGGGATTTTGACGAACCTTTGTGGGATAAATTGTGGGCAGAAGCTGAAAACAGCGAACTGCCGGAACTTAAAGAGGTGATTGCAGGGTGCGATCGCGATTCCGATATGTTAACTCAAGCTCGCACTAACGCGCAGCAAGCTGGTATTTCCGGTAAGATTCAGTTTGCTCAAACCGAGCTATCTCAGTTGGAAGCGCCCGCAGACAGAGGCGTTCTGATTTGCAATCCTCCCTACGGAGAAAGGCTGGGAGATGCTAGCGAATTGGGAGATTTGTACAAGATGTTGGGGGATATTTTCAAGAATCGTTTTAAAGGTTGGAATGCGTTTATTTTGACAGGAAATAAGGAGTTGGGGAAAAAGGTGGGACTCAGGACATCGCGGCGAATTCCGGTTTTTAATGGATCGATTCCGTGTACTTTGCTCAAATATGAACTGTATTAAATCTTTATAGGATATATTCACGACACTTGGCAATAGCCAATATTAATTGGAAGAGGTTAGGCTGAATGCAAATTTTTGAAATTGACGACCACCAGCTCATTTTAGGAGATGTGTTAGAAGTGCTTGGCAGTAAAATCCAAGACAACTCAATTGATTTAATTTTTGCCGATCCTCCCTATAATATTGGCAAAAATTTCAATGGTCTTAAAGACAAGTGGGAATTTGAAAAAGATTATTTAGAATGGAGTTATAGTTGGTTAAACTTATGTGTTAAGAAGCTCAAGGATAACGGCAGTTTGTATCTAATGGCGTCAACTCAAAGTATGCCATACTTTGATTTATATTTGCGCGATCGTTTAACAATCCTTTCTCGAATAGTGTGGTATTATGACAGTTCGGGCGTACAAGCAAAAAATTTTTACGGTTCTCTGTACGAACCAATTTTATATTGCGTCAAGGACAAACGAAATTATACATTCAATTCCTCCGATATTCTGGTTGAGGCAAAAACCGGATCTGTTAGAAAACTAATTGACTACCGCAAGGCTACACCATCAGTATATAATTCTAAAAAAGTTCCAGGTAATGTGTGGGAGTTTCCGAGAGTGAGATATCGTATGCCTGAGTATGAGGAACATCCTACCCAAAAACCAACATCATTGTTAGAAAGAATTATCAAAGCCAGTAGTAATGAGGGCGACGTTGTACTAGATATATTTTCGGGAACTTTTACAACATCATTTGTTGCCAAGCAGCTTAAAAGAAAGTCAATCGGCATAGAATTACAAGAAAAGTATCTACAAATAGGATTGCAGAGGTTGCAAATTACCCCGGATGAGAGTGAAGAGGCTCTCATGTCTGAAGTCAACTCCGGTGAAGTTTCGCCACAGCAGCTAACACTAAACTTACAACTCTAATAAAAATGGAACATGAATTTACAAAAATAATTAAGACCATTTTAGAGGATAAGTTTGGCGACGTGGGGTATCAAATATTGCGTGAAAGCCAGCTAATTTTATATTTGAATATAAAGACTAAATCTTCAAATAAAGGCTCAAAATCAAGAGGAAGTTTTGCTAACTTATACGCAATCTATGTTTTAGTTGAAGATTATTTGGTGAAAAATTTTGCTCGGACAGGAATGTATTCAGATTATGAAGGTGCAGTTTATACGAATCTTTTTAAGAGACAGCGTGAATTACCATTCGGGCAAAAGCTTCAAAATCATGGCTTGAACCATAGGATGAATGAAGAATTTAAAAAATATTTTCCCACTTGTGAGTTCATCCCAATTTTGAGAAATCAGAAAAATAACAGGTATTGGTTTAACGAAAATTTATTAAAAGTTAAAATCAATGAGAATGAGCACAATATAGCAGAAACAGTAATCCACATAATTGATGCTTACGTTGAAGCTAAGAGAGATAGCTTTGAAAAGTTTATTCAAATTTGTAAAGATGCTCAAAGATTGACAGAGGTTCAAGTCAGAGAATTTATAAAACAAATGGTAGCGCCAAATGTAGATGCTCGAATTTTCGAGATAGTCAGCTACAGTATATTAAAATACTACTACAATGACCGAGTTATTTATTGGGGTTATGCACTAGACAGACTCCAGCAAGAAAATTTAAAGCTGTTTAAAACAGGTAGGACAAATGCTAATGATGGGGGAATTGACTTTGTAATGAAACCCCTAGGACGTTTTTTTCAGGTGACTGAAACTGTAGATGTAAATAAATATTTCCTAGACATTGATAAAGTTGAAAGGTATCCGATAACATTTGTAGTTAAATCTTTAGATTCAGATAGTAAAATTAAATCAAAGATTGAAGCACAAGCTCGAAAGCTGTATTCAATAAATGCTATAGTATCTCAGTACATGGAATGTATAGAAGAAATAATAAATGTTCCTATTCTGATAGAAAGATTTGAACAAGCTGTTGCCAAAGGGTACTTAAGCAATATATTGAGCGAGATTATTAAGCAGAGCAGATTAGAATTTAATTATGAAGATGAGGAAGAAAGTCTAGAAATGGAACTATTAGACGTTTCTCTAGAAGATGAATGATTCAGTCATAAAGTCCGCTTGCTTTAGACAATTCTTGTTTCCTTACCTTTAACATCTACACAGGCAACAAAGAAACGTGAGCGGAAACAATCTTCCACCCTTGAGGAAACTTCCGCCACATCTGACTCTGCCGCCCCAGCCGCACCACTCCATCCATTACACGGCGAAATTCCAGCGTCACAGCCGCCGTGTCTGCATCGAAAGTCACGACTTTGAGGTTGAACATTTCTCGATCGACATTTACAGGCGATCGTCCTTTACGAAAAGCCCTCACCTCATCACTCCCGTACAGGTTCTCCGTCACCCCAAACCGCACAACTTCCGGCGCATCCCAGAACAAATTATCGAGAGTTTCAATATCGTTCGTACAAAGAGCTTTTTCGTATTTTAAATATAGTTCAGTTAACTCAGCCACCACAGCAGAATCATTGATAACAGTCATTCGATTTTAGATTTTAGATTTTAGATTTTAGATTGACACCACGGATAAATCCGGGGGCTTGAGGATGCAAGGATTTTGGATTTTGGATTGATTCCACGGATACATCCGGGGGCTTGTAGCATCAATAAATTATTGGTCATAAGTTGTAGATTTTAAAACTCTTAACTTTCACAAGGTGTGTTTGCAATAAGGACTAAATTCCTTATTGCAAACACAACTAATTACTGGAAATTAATGCTCAATTTTGAGCGAAATAATCTTGTCACCTTGGCGGATAGCATTGACGACAGACATATCCTCAGTTTTGCCAAAAGTTGTGTGAACTCCATCTAAATGAGACTGGGGAGAATGGCAAATAAAGAATTGGCTGCCACCCGTATCGCGGCCTGCGTGAGCCATCGATAAAGTTCCTGCCAAATGTTTGTTCGAGTTGATTTCACACTTGATTTTGTAGCCGGGGCCGCCCGTTCCATTGCCTTTTGGACAGCCACCTTGAATCATAAAGTTAGGAATGACTCGGTGAAAGGCCAATCCATCGTAAAAACCTTTTTCCGCCAAGTCAACAAAATTCTTCACTGTGTTAGGCGCATCCGCATCGAACAATTCCAAATTGATTGTGCCTTTGTCGGTTTCCATTATAGCGCGGGTCATGATTTTTCCTTGCTTCCTAAAATGAGTGTGTTGCCTGCGTGTTAATTGCGGACTTCGCTTTTATAGCGACAGGTTTCAAACTGTCGTTATATTGTGGCTTTCAGAAGTGTAGCATATTCGCGCAACTCTCATAGGACTTATGTGCGCTTTCGGAGGAAACCCGGTTTATTGCGAGATTTCGGGTTAGCAAAGCCAATATTTTCGGAGACACGGGGTTTGTTACCCTCTGTCCTATTTTAATTGTTGGTCACTTGCGGGTGATCGGGTTCTTCCTGAATATCGCTCATATTAAAAATGAAAGGAACCCGACTCGAACCTGCGCCCATAACCAGCACTTTTGGCATCTGAGCGCCGCCGCTTCTCCAAGCTTCGATCGCCTCTTTTTGCAGAACTAAATTGCCGCCCTGAGCCTTCAAAGTTTCCGCCAACAGCCTTTGAGCTTCAGCCCTACCTTGAGCGCGGTTAATATCAGCTTGAGCCTGTTGTTCTGCTTCCTGAGCTACATAAACAGCCCTTTGCGCCCGCTGTTCAGCAACCTGTTTCTCCTCAACCGCTTTCGCAAAATCTGTGGAGAATCGAATGTTAACAACGCTCGTATCGAGCACGATTACATCATACTTTGATAGCCTTTCCTTCAGGGCAGTATCAAAGTCTCGCTTCAGTTCACTTCTTTGAGTAATAGATTGTTCGGCGGTTCTGAGTGCAGCCGCTGTTTTAAATGCTTCTTGAGTCTGAGGAGCAATTATTTTTGAGACTATATTCTCCAAAGTTCCTTGAGTTCTTCTGATCTCAACTATTCTCTCAGCATCGAGGCGAAAGTTGATCGCAAAACTAGCATTTAAATCCTGAAGGTCTTTAGTAGCACTCTGGGCGGGAACTTCAAATTTTTGCACTGTTACATCGTACACATCTACCTTGGAGATCAGCGGTGGTCTGAGGTGAAACCCCTCTAACAATGCTCCATCTGTGGCTTTTCCTAAAACGCTAACCACCCCTGCTTCACCTGGATTGATGACGACAAAAGAGTTTAAGGCGATGAGTAGCGCGCCTACTAATAGAATCCCAGCGAGTGCTGATGATATGCTCTGAAAACTTTGATTTTTCAACTTACACGCTCCTTTGTGCTCATTCCATTATAATGGTTAAATAGATTCCGTCGCCTCTCAAGTCTAAAATCTAAAATTACAATCTAAAATAGATGGGGTTGCCTCTAAAGTCTCAAATCTCAAAGGGATTGGCTGATGGTCAAAATTGTTAAATATCCTCGAACTTATCACATCGAAGGTTCGCGTTTCCAGCCGGGAGATGAAGACCTCGACAGCGTGCCATTTAGCGTTTTGATCGATCGCCCTCTAATTATAGAAGAAAAGGTAGACGGCGCTAATACAGGCATCAGCTTCGCACCAGACGGACAAATGCTGCTGCAAAGTCGCGGCCACTATCTCACCGGCGGGCCGAGGGAAAAACATTTTAACTTATTCAAACAGTGGGCTTTCAGTCTCAGCGGAACCCTGGGAGAAGTGCTGGGAAATCGCTATATTCTTTACGGCGAATGGCTGTATGCCAAACACACTGTTTTTTACGATTTTTTGCCCCACTATTTTATGGAATACGATGTACTGGACTTAGAAACCAGTCAATTTCTGAGTACAGAATCCCGCCGCAAGTTGTTAAAAGGACTGCCGTTAGTGTCCGTTCCCGTGCTGTTTTATGGAGTGCTGAAATCTCCCAAGCAAATGATGCAGTTTATGGAAAAGTCTAATTTTATTCAACCTGGACATTTGGAGCGATTGCGTTTGTACAGTCGGGAATTGGGATTAGATGAAGAACGATGTTTGAAAGAGACTGACAAGAGCGATCGCATGGAGGGTCTGTACATTAAAATTGAAGAAGATGGCATAGTAAAGGCGCGTTACAAATACGTGCGCGCCAGCTTTTTGACTGCTATTAAGAATGCCGAAGGACATTGGCTAAATCGCCCAATTATACCCAATATTCTGCGTCCCGGTGCAGATTTATTTAATTTTAGTTAACCAGCAGGTGAATTTATGAATACACTGTTATCGCCCTTGCCAACTTGGACTTTTCCCTTTTGTCCCCAACCGCCCGATTGGTTCCTGGATTGGGACGGTATTCAAAATCATTTCGACTGGATTGACAGCCTTAAAGGATGTCAGCAAGACCCGATTTACCACGCCGAAGGAGATGTTTTTATTCACACCAAAATGGTCTGCGAAGCCTTAATCTCATCCCCAAATTGGCGGCAACTTCCCGAAAAAGAACGATCGATACTTTTTGCGGCCGCTTTGCTGCATGATGTCGCCAAACCAGCCTTTACAAAAATAGAAGCCGACGGCAGAATTAGCTCAAAAGGTCACGCCCGCCAAGGTGCGAGAATGGTCAGACAAATTTTATCTCAATTCGAGCCGCCTGTGCAGTTTGAGATTCGCGAAACAGTTGTGGCGATCGTCCAATTCGGCAGTTTACCCATCTGGCTGATCGACAAACCCAACCCGCAGCAGTCTGTAATTAAAGTCAGTCAAGTTGTCCGCTGCGATTTCCTCGCACTTTTAGCCGAAGCAGACGTGCGCGGCCGCCACTGCGCCGACAAACAAGAATTGCTCGATAAAATACAACTATTTCGGGAGTTTTGTCAAGAAAATAATTGTTTGGATTCTCCCCGGGAATTCCCATCAGCACACAGCCGATTTATCTACTTCCGCAAAGAGAACGGCAACCCGGATTACGAAGCATTTGACGATACTCTATGCGAAGTAATCTTGATGTCTGGCTTGCCGGCAAGCGGAAAAGATTATTGGATTCGGGAAAATCTTCCAGATTTGCCAGTAATCTCGCTGGATGCACTGCGGAAAGAGATGAATGTCCCTCCCGACGAAACTCCCGGCAATGTAATAATGGAAGCCAAAAATAGAGCGCGGGAATATATGAGATTGGGGCGTTCTTTTATCTGGAATGCTACCAACACTACTAAACAAATGCGCCAGCAATTAGTTAATTTCTTTGCCGATTATCAAGCGCGAATTCGCATTGTTTATCTGGAAGTACCTCTCGAAGAAATATTGCGCCGGAATCGATCGCGCACAGCAACAGTACCCGAAGCAGTCATTCGCAAATTAGCTGCGCGGCTGGATATTCCAGACATTACAGAAGCGCATCAAGTCGAGTGGATCGTTAACAATTAATCTCTTTTTTTACCTCAAACTGTTAGAGCCCAGACTTCTTAAAGAAGTCTGGGTTCTGGGTATTAGGTTGACAGTTTCCCTTGAATCATATCAACTCCGGTAGCATCGGAATTAATACTACCCACAGTCAGGACACGGCACTGCCGTGTCCCTACTACAATCGATCGGGGTAGGGACACGGCACTGCCGTGTCCTCGGTATCATTCCGATACCACCGGAAACGATATCAATTAGTTTTATAATTTTTCTCAGTCCAGCAACGCGGCAAAACTTCGCCGGAGGGAAACACTAATTTACCCTTCGGAAAATTCGCTGGCTCTTGCTCTTCTTCACCTGCTTGATTTTGCCCCAATACCTCATTTTTGGCAGGGCTGATTAAACCATCGATATCGAGGATTTCTATCAAGTCGCCTGATTCTTTTTCTTGTAAAAGCATAGTTTCTCCTTGTCAGTTGAATGCGAGTTAGGGTTTGAGGACAACTTTGATGCAGTTGTCTTTTTTGTTGAGGAAAATCTCGTAGGCGTGGGGCGCTTCATCCAATTTCATTCGGTGCGTAATTACGAATGACGGGTCAATTTCGCCTTTTTGAACGCGATCGAGCAACGGCCGCAAATAGCGGTGAACGTGCGTCTGTCCCATTTTCATGGTCAAGCCTTTGTTGAAAGCTGCACCTAGGGGCACTTTGTCAACAAAGCCGCCGTAAACGCCGGGAATTGACACTGTGCCGCCCTTGCGACACGCGAGGATCACTTGTCGCAGGGCAGTGGGTCGATCGCTCTCCAACCGCACGGCTTGCTTGGCTTTGTCGTACAAAGCGTCGAGACCGGTGCCGTGGGCTTCCATCCCCACCGCGTCGATGCAGGAGTCGGGCCCGCGTCCCCCCGTCATTTCGGTGACGGCTTCCCCAGCGTCGATTTCTTCGTAGTTGATGATTTCAGCTTTGGCCGCGGCCGCCATTTGCAAGCGTTCCGGTATGCGGTCGATCGCAATTACTCGATCGGCCCCCAGCATAAACGCGCTTCTGATCGCAAATTGTCCGACTGGCCCGCATCCCCAAACAGCTACAGTATCCCCCGGCTGAATGTCGCAGTTTTCGGCTGCCATGTAACCGGTAGGAAAGATATCGGTGAGGAACAATACTTGTTCGTCAGAAAGTCCGTCGGGAATTTTTAAAGGGCCGACATCTGCAAACGGAACTCGCGCGTATTCTGCTTGTCCGCCTGCATAACCGCCTGTTAAATGCGAGTAGCCAAATAATCCTGCAGGCGAATGACCGAACATTTTTTCAGCCAGCCCAGCATTGGGGTTGGAGTTGTCACACAGCGACCACAAATCGCGGTTGCAAAAAAAGCAACTGCCGCAAGAAATAGTAAAAGGAATCACGACGCGATCGCCCTTTTTTAAGTTCTTGACTTGGCTGCCGAGTTCGACTACTTCCCCCATGAATTCGTGACCCAGAATGTCGCCGGATTGCATCGTCGGGATGTAGCCGTTATAGAGGTGCAAATCTGAGCCGCAGATGGCTGTAGTTGTGATTTTAACTATCGCATCGCGTGGGTTGATAATTGTTGGGTCTGGTACATTATCAACTCGCACATCATTTGCTCCGTGCCAGCAAAGAGCTTTCATTATTTTTTTCCTCTAGTTAACTACTAGCTAGCAAATTTTTGATTCTAAATCTTACCTTTACTAAGCTGATAAATTACTCGCTTGGATGTTTTTAATTTTAAGCATATAAAATATATATTCTCTCTATCCAAGGTATAATTTACAAATCTATCTTCCGGCTGTTTTCAATACCAAAAATGTAAAGTTTAGGCCCCTAAAGTGCGGGAAATTTTACATTCTTGTTTTAACCGCCAACAGTTATAGCAACCGCGCCCGACGGTTAGGACGTTCTTAATTGCTAAAATCCTTGGGGAAGATTGCAACTTCGGTCTTCGTTCAACATCTGCTAGAACAGCTAATAACGAGATGGATGAGGTTGTTTTTGTCGATCGGCGATCACTTTTATCTCACAACAAATAAAACTTCTCACTTAATCTCACTAAAGCCGATGTCTTGGCTCACTTTAGATAAAGAGCGCCCGAAAACTTCTCAAGTAAAAGCGGGTTGATCGATTATTAAGTAGGGTGCATGACTTTTGTATCGCTCCATACTCCACCTGAATCTGGAGAATTACGCACCCTGCTTAAGAATGATTAATAGTCAAATATTGTATCATTAGTTATAACTAAAAGCCGAGCTTGCGGTAAAGTTGTTAAAGATTAAAATTTATCGATCGCCTTTTATGCCTTACACTGCATCTACCCCAACAGATCCCAATCAACCCAACATCCGCAATGCCGACCACCGCTTACTAGAATTCACCAAGCTAACTCCGATGATGCAGCGGTATGTGGAAGTGAAAGAACAGTATCCCCACGCACTTTTATTGTTTCGAGTCGGAGATTTTTTTGAGTGTTTTTTCCAAGATGCAGTTACTATTTCGCAGGAATTAGAACTTGTTTGTACGAGTAAAGAAAGCGGCAAGGAAATCGGCAGAGTGCCGATGACAGGAGTGCCGCACCACGCCCTCGACCGCTACACGTCAATGTTAGTAGAAAAAGGCTATGCTGTGGTAGTTTGCGATCAAGTTGAAGATGCCTCGATTGCTGCTAAAGAAGGTCGTCAAGTCAAGCGAGAAATTACCCGCATTCTCACTCCCGGAACTTTGACTGATGACGGAATGCTCAAACCCAGACAAAATAATTTTTTAGCAGCAGTCGTCATTGCTGGGGAACATTGGGGATTGGCTTATACAGATATTTCTACGGGAGAATTTGTCACTACCCAAGCAGATAGTTTAGAGCAATTAACCCTAGAATTGCTGCGTTTGCAACCTTCGGAAGTCTTGGTACCGACTAATGCGCCGGATTTGGTGACGATGTTGAGGCCAGGAGAGAAATCAGAGCATTTGCCCGATTGTTTGCCGAATTCGTTTTGCTATTCTTTGCGATCGCAAATTCCGTTTAGTTTGTCCGAAGCAAAACAGAGAATCCTGCAAAAGTTCAAAGTGCGATCGCTCGAAGGCATGGGATGCGGGCACCTTTCCCTCGCAGTGCGCGCCGCAGGCGGTTTGCTGCAATATCTCGAAGAAACTCAAAAGGAAAAAGCAGTTTCTTTGCAAAGATTGCACACTTACACTCTCACCGATTTTCTCATACTCGACTACCAAACCCGCCGCAATCTCGAAATTACTCAAACAGTGAGAGATGGAGTTTTTCACGGTTCGCTGCTGTGGGCTATAGACAAAACCAGCACCGCAATGGGAGGTCGCGCTTTGCGCCGCTGGGTGCTGCAACCTTTGCTCAACATTAAAGGCATTTGCGCCCGACACGACACGATTCAAGAATTAGTAGAAAATAACGGCCTGCGCCAAGATTTGCAGCAGTTGCTTCGCCAAATTTACGACATCGAAAGACTGACAGGCCGCGCCGGTTCGGGAACAGCTAGCGCGCGAGATTTGGTCGCTTTAGCTGATTCTCTGGGAAAACTGCCGGCATTAGCCTCGATCGCAGCCCAAGGACGATCGCCCTATTTGAAAGCGCTGCAAAATGTACCGCCAATTCTAGAAGAATTAGCAAATACAATTCACGCTCATTTAGTTGATGAACCGCCGATTCTTTTAAAAGAAGGAGGTTTGATTCGGTCGGGAATCAATGCCATGCTAGATGAAATGCGCCAAACTGCATCAGCAGACCTAGCATGGGCGACTAATTTAGAGCCAAATGAACGAAAACGCACCGGAATTGCTAATTTAAAAGTAGGCTATAATAAAGCTTTCGGCTATTACATCAGCATTCCGAAATCGAAAGTAGATCAAGTGCCGAAGGACTACACCCGCAAGCAAACACTCACCAATGAAGAACGCTACAGCACTGAAGAATTAAAAGAAAGGGAGGTGCGAATTCTGACAGCGCGGGAAGATTTAAATCAATTGGAATACGATATTTTTGCTAAAGTGCGATCGGAGGTAGGAGAACACGCCGAAATTATTCGCAACGTTTCCCGCGCCGTGGCGGCGGCCGATGTTTTGTGCGGTTTGGCAGAAGTAGCAGTTTACCAGAATTACTGCCGCCCGACTATGACAGAAAGTCGGGAAATTAAAATTATTGAAGGTTGTCACCCGGTGGTGGAAAAGTCTTTGCCGCCCGGATTTTTTGTACCTAATTCTGCTTTTTTGGGTCGGGAAGAATCGCTAAACCGCCCAGATTTAATTATTTTAACCGGGCCGAATGCTAGCGGGAAAAGCTGCTACTTGCGGCAGGTGGGTTTGATCCAGTTAATGGCGCAGATGGGCAGTTATGTACCTGCGAAAGCTGCGAGTTTGGGAATTTGCGATCGCATTTTTACCCGCGTCGGTGCAGTAGACGATTTGGCAACGGGTCAATCTACGTTTATGGTGGAAATGAACGAAACTGCAAATATTCTCAATCACGCCACGCCACAATCATTGGTTTTGTTAGATGAAATTGGCAGGGGAACGGCGACGTTTGACGGACTTTCGATTGCTTGGTCTGTGGCAGAATATTTAGCAACTGAGATTCGGGCGCGGACAATTTTTGCGACTCACTATCACGAGTTAAATGAGTTAGCTTCTATTTTAGATAATGTCGCAAATTATCAGGTGACAGTGAAAGAATTGCCGGATCAAATCGTATTTTTGCACCAAGTTCAGCCGGGAGGTGCTGACAAGTCTTACGGAATTGAAGCGGGGAGATTGGCCGGTTTGCCGCCGTCGGTGATTGACAGGGCGAGACAGGTGATGAAGCAGATTGAGAAACATAGCAAAATTGCGATCGGGCTGCGGAAAGGTGTTAAAAAAAATGGCCAAAAAGAGTGTGAGGGCGAACAGTTGGATATTTTTGATGATTGAAATTTCCGGTGGTAAAAAAAGTTTGTAGTAACTTTTATATTGCACCATTTTCAATAAGCCTTTGAGGGGCGGGCAGGATGCCCACCCCACAAGAAAATTTAATTTTTGTGGCACAGGCATCCTGCCTGTTCTTGAGCATGGTGCAATATCTCAGTTACTACTTTTACAACAAACCAGGAACGCTGCAACAACTCTAACGTCCATTTTGCAACTTTCTTACCTCTTTGTGTACGCTCATCCCAATTTCCAAAGCCTCATTCAACAATCGCCCGTATTCAGTCGCCCGATCGCTCACATCCAGCGCCATCAAAGCAGCCAAATTACTTTCAATATTAGTAAATAACTCGTAACGGCGGCAGATAAATTTCTGATTTTCCCTGAGAATCCTCTCTGTTTTCAAAGCACAGACTAAACTTTCTCTAGTAATTTTTAATGCTTCAATTGCATCTCCTCGGTTAATTAAATTGGCTTGTAAATTGCCAGCATCCGTTAGGCGATCGATAATATCTAAAGCCTGAATCACCTCATGATACTTCTCCACTTCATCCAGCAGACCCGCTAGCGTTGCCAGAGGCTTTGCCTTAACCCATCTATAGACATTCCAAGCCACAGTAATCGCCAGCGACAAACCCAAAGTTATTTGTAAAACCCGGACAAATATCTCAGCATCGCTAAATGAACCAACATTATGTTTATTAGCCAGCAAAGCCACAGGAAGTGACACAACCAATGTCAAGCAAAATATCAGCAACTCATTCAACAAAAGAGAAAACAGCTTTTTCCCATTTCGTAATGCAGCAGATCGGTAAAAATCCGCTGCAAAACCGTCGCTCAAAGCTATTCCGCTCAAATCCTCCAACTCCTTCTCAGGAATTTTTAACTGTTCCCAATCCGCTTGTATCACTCTTCAAAATCTCCTTAAAGTGGGATTAATTACGATCCTCCTAGAGACATAATTGATTGCCACAGACTTAGATAAAAATTGCTTTCTCGGTTTCGGAACAGTTCAAAAGCTTGGCCCGGTGCGCCAAAAAAGGGTCTTAGCGTCCATCCCAACTGACTGCCAACAAACGCATAAAGTCCCAACCAGAAGCGCAAAATATTTAGCCTGATGTCTTTGCCTTCCGCATCTTGTTCGGACAGAAAGTGCATTCCTTGATAAATGAAACTTACCCCCAAAAATCCTGTAATTGCCATGATAGCAACATTCAGCAACAGATAAAAAGTGTAATTGGTACTGCTGATGAGAAAAAACAGACTGACAGGTGCAAATCCAAACAGCAAAATGCTAATCATCGCCATCGCTGTCATCAACAATGTCAAATACTGTTCAAACGTTCGTTTTGAACCAAACATTACATTAAAAAAGTATAGGGTGGGAAAGCAGATAATCAGCGTCAGCAAGTAAAGTGCTGGCAGCTTAATTGCTGAAACCAGACATTGCATCCACGTACTAGATGCACCTAATATCGCTCCGTAAATGCCAAAAAATACGGTACTAGAAATCAACAAACCGAAAATTTTAGATTTGAGCTTGACACCTTGGCGAATTTCTTCGAGAAACTGTTGCCGTTCCCGCAGCAAATACATTACTACTGAAAAATATTTCACGAGTTCTCCTTGTGACTGATGCGACTCCAAATCTGTAATAGCTCAAGCTGAGTGCGCTTGGCAAGCTTGTCAAATCAGGGCACTCTATGTTAACCAATTATTGTTGCACCCAGCTCACCACAAGCCAGAGGTGGAGGCGTTTTGAGAGATACTTGCAAAGCTAAACGGCTCAAACTGAATACACCTATGCTTTGTATTCAATTTTTATTTATTTGTCTCCCACGGCAGCGGCGGACAAAAACTAGAGTCACGTTATTGGCATAGTGTGAATGAAGCAAAAGTTTGTCACGACCGGGACTTTCGGGGTGAAAGCCGATCGCACGAAAGCGGCTAGAATCTTCCTAGCAGAGTTCTGGATTAGATGAGGGTGAGTAGGTTAATAATTGCGTCTAATTGTGAGATTAAAGGGGTCATATCGTAGAAATATCCTAGAAATGTTGGATAGAGTAGCTGAAAGTATTGATATTGGGTTACTTATTTTGAACGGGCAGGGTAAAGTGAAAACAACTGCCTCGATCGGGTACGGAGTCTACCCAAATTTGACCGTAGTGGGCGCGGATGATGCCTTGACACAGGGACAGTCCAATGCCGTAACCGTTGGTTGATTTATCTCGCTGCAAGCGAAAGCTGTCTTCAAAAATGCTCTCGCAATTTTCTTCAGGAATTCCCGGGCCGCTGTTGCAAATGCTGACTTGAACTTTGTAAGCGGTGCGGTGGAGAATTGAAAGATTAACAGTTCCTCGGTCTGGCGTGTACTTGCTGGCGTTGTCAAGCAAGTTGACCACGACTTGTTTGATGCGATCGGGATCGGCATAAATCAAGGGCAAATCTGTGGGAATGTCTGTTTCCAAGTTCAGACTTTTCTCCTGAAATTTGTCTTGAAACTGCAAGATTACGTCTTGACAAATCGCCCCCAGTTCGATTTTTTTTGGTTCAATGTGAAGTTGAGCGTTTGTACCCCGGGCTGCTTCCAGGATATCTGTAATCATGCGATCGACAATCCGGATTTGGCGGCGGGCTTGTTTCATCAAATGAGCCGCCAGAGTCGGTGTCAAACGCGGCTTTTCCCCCTGTTTCACCTTCTGACTTGACTCAATAGTCTCCAAAGCCAAAGATGCAGCCGTCAAGGGATTGCGCAAGTCGTGAGCTAGCATCGCAATAATCCGGTCTTTCAACTGCAATTGCTCTTGCAGGCGTTCTTTTTCCTGTTTGAGGCGAAAAACTTCATCGGAAAGCTGCAGGAGTTCGGCGGCGCAAGCAACGGAATAGATGGGTTTTGGGTTGGCTAGAGTTGCAGCTAGAGCTGGGGCCGACTGCTGCCCAGGTGCGTATTCTTCTACAGAACGCTGCCAGCGGGGCCACCAGTGTTCGAGTTGGGCGATCAAATTGCTGCCGGCGAGAGTTTGTCGCGGCTCGGGATGAATTTTGAGCAGCGAGGGAGTGGCTACAAGTTTAAAGTGTTCGGCTAAATCCGGCTGTTCTCCTACGTCGATGATTTGAAGCTCAAAGTCGCACTTTGCCTTCAAATCCTTTAGGGACTTGCGGATGTGTCTGGTTTGTTCCCGGGAAGAGGGACGCTTGTCTACGAACAGCAAAAGCTGTAGAAGCGGTGCAGAATTTGCCGGCTGTTCGGGAGAACAGTCGGTATCGCTGGTGCTGGGTGTTGGATGGACGCTGTTGAGCTTTTCGATCGGGTGAAAATAATTGACCATTGCCGAGCCGAGTTATTTCACTTCTACTTTAATTTAATACTTACTTTAGATTTGTGCTATTGTCCGATAATTTCATTATGGCGGGCAGATGATATTTTTGAGATGGAATAAAAATGAGTCGCTGCGGGTGGTGGTTCAAGTGGCGGCCGCCTTTTTTGTGCTGTGCCTGTTGCTGACGCTGCACCGCTACTACAGCTTTTACGCTACTTACGACCAAGGCATTTTCAATCAACTTTTTTGGAACGGCACTCGGGGTCACTTGTTTGAGAGTTCCCTCTCTTCGGCTTTGTCCACTAATGTGGTTCACCAAAACCAGCTCCCGTCCGTATCTTACTACCGGTTGGGGCAGCATTTCACCCCGGCGCTGATGCTGTGGCTGCCAATTTACTCGCTGTTTCCCTCCCCCGTCACTTTGACTGTGTTGCAGGTGACTTTAATTACGGTGGCTGGAGGAGTTCTCTGGGCTCTCGCCAGACACTATCTCGAACCAAAGCTGTCGGCGACAATTGTTGTGAGCTATTACTGCGCTAACGCGGTCATCGGTCCGACTTTGGGCAATTTTCACGATATTTGTCAAATGCCGCTATATGTCTTTAGCTTGCTGCTGGCGATGGAGAAGCGCTGGTGGCCGCTGTTTGGGATTCTGGCAACTTTAATTTTGGCCGTGCGAGAAGATGGGGGAGTTGTTTTATTTGGCATCGGAGTTTACCTGATTTTGAGCCGGCGCTACCCGAGGACTGGTTTAGCAGTCTGCATACTCAGTTTTGGTTATATGATCGTCCTGACTAATCTGATTATGCCTTTGTTTTCTGCTGACATATCCCAGCGGTTTATGATGGAGCGCTTCGGCCAATATGCCGATGGAGAGGAAGCTTCGACTCTCGAAATTATTTGGGGAATGGTGAGCAATCCCGGGCGGTTGGTGGCTCAATTATTTACGCCGTTTTTTGGTAAGATTAGATACCTGCTTGGCCAGTGGTTGCCATTAGCTTTGGTTCCAGCTTTCGCGCCTGCGTCTTGGATGATAGCTGGATTTCCGCTGCTGAAGCTATTTTTAGCGAAAGGAGAGTCGGTGCTGGCGATTAATATTCGCTATGCGATGACTGTGGTTCCAGGGCTTTTTTACGGGGCGATCCTGTGGTGGGCTAACCGTCAAAAGGAAGAAGATAGAATGGTGAGAGAGGAAAGAATGTTTTTGCGTTTTCCTTCTGCTTTATTTCCTCTGCCTTCGTCTTCAAAGTTTCGCCGCTTTTGGGCGTTTTGCATCTGCTTGTCGCTATTTTTTACCTTCACGTCAAACCCAAATCGGACTTTTTCTTGGATTTTGCCCGATGCGATCGACCCTTGGGTGCAGGTTCCTCTGGTCAGACAATGGCAGCACGTTTTGCAAGTGCGGCCGCTGTTGGCTCAAATTCCTGCTGATGCTAGCGTGGCTGCGACGAATACTATTGTGCCGATTTTGTCAAGCCGCCGGGAAATTCTCAGGTTTCCGATGTTTGAACTGCGCAATGATGCGGGGAAGGCAGTGAAGATGGAATATGTAATTGCCGATATCTGGCAGTTGCAGCAGTATCAGCCTGCGTTTCGGCGAGAACGCCGACAGTTGCAGGAGATTGTACCGGCGATCGATCGAATGTCCAAATCTGGAGAGTACGGAATTGTTGGCTTTGAAGACGGCGCGATTTTGATGCGTCAGGGTGCTGTTTCTAACTCTGCATCGGCTGCTGCTTGGAGCAGTTTTCGCCGCGAATTGGAGCCGATTTTGAAGAAAGGGTAAGCGGGTAGGCGCGATCGCCATTGCTTTCTTCAATCACTCAAATCTTGAGGAAACCTGTTTTTTTTCAGGCAATGGCGATCGAGCAATTTCCTGCAAAAACCAGGTTTATGCATGATTTTCCGTCCTTGTTGCTGCCACAAGTCAGGCCTTGGGCCTCCACTTGCAAACCACTCAAATTAGAGGCTGGTTATTATACAATAAATCTGTTAATCATAAACATTAAGATATATAAAATCTTTGGAGGCGAGAAAAATGAAAATTTTGGTATTGGCATGGGAGTTTCCTCCCAGAATCGTAGGCGGTATCGCCCGCCACGTATCGGAACTGTATCCAGAATTGGTAAAGCTGGGCCACGAAATTCACTTAATTACAGTAGAGTTCGGCCACGCGCCGATGTACGAAGTGGTGGAAGGAATACGGGTGCATCGGGTGGTGGTGGGACACGCCAGGGACTTTTTTCACTGGGTGGCGAACCTCAACCAAAGCATGGGCCACCAAGGCGGCAAACTGATGCTGGAGGAAGGCCCCTTTGATATCATCCACGCTCACGATTGGTTGGTGGGAGATGCGGCGATCGCTCTCAAGCATACCTTTAAAGTACCGCTAATTGCCACGATCCACGCCACCGAATACGGGCGCTTCAACGGCATCCACAATGACGGGCAGCGCTACATTAACACCAAGGAAAACGACCTCGCTTACAACGCTTGGCGGGTAATTGTTTGCAGCGATTATATGCGGCGTGAAGCCGAACGGGTACTATCTACTCCGTGGAACAAAATAGAAGTAATTTACAACGGAATTAGACCAGAGAAAAAACCCCGCTGGCACGAATTTGACGCAATGAATTTCCGCCGCCAGTTTGCTGCTGACGATGAGAAAATTGTCTATTATGTAGGAAGAATTAGCTATGAAAAAGGCATTTCTGTATTTCTCAATGCTGCACCTAAAGTAATTTGGGAGATGGGGGGTCAAGCAAAAATTGTAATTGTGGGCGGCGGCAATACAGACCATCTAAAACATTTAGCTTGGCATTTAGGAATTTGGAATAAGTGTTATTTTACTGGGTTCATGTTTGAGGAACATCTCGACAAATTCCAGACGGTGGCTGACTGCGCGGTTTTCCCCAGTCTTTACGAACCTTTTGGGATTGTAGCGTTAGAAAGCTTTGCTGCAAGGGTGCCCGTGGTGGTTTCGGATGCGGGCGGACTTCCAGAGGTGGTGCTGCACACTAAAACGGGCGTTGTGACTCAGGCAAACAATCGGGATTCTTTGGCCTGGGGAATTTTGGAGGTTTTGAAAAATCCGGGTTACGGGCGGTGGTTGGTTGACAATGCTTATGAGGATTTGGAACGCCGGTTTAGTTGGCCGAAGTTGGCGATGGAAACCCAGTGGGTTTATGAACGGGTGGTGGAGGAAAGGGCTGAGGTTGATTGGTAAGAACGCTCTTTTTTGACAGTTGACGGTTGACAGTTGACAGTTGACAGTTGACGGTTGACAGTTGACAGTGAGTCGAATATCAACTTTTTTGGTGCAAATCTTAAGAATTTGTAACACAATGATAGAGACACTCGAACTTACTTTGAGTGTACTCGGAAGATTAAAAGGGAATTCGCATCTTGAATATTTTTAGGGACATCGAGCCCCAACCCAGACGCAGCTTGCTGACTTTATTCACCGCAGGCTTGCTATTCTGGTCGAGTTTGGCTTCGCTGCTGCCAACTTTGCCGCTGTACGTCCAAGATGTTGGCGGCACAAAACAGCAAATTGGCTTTGTGATGGGTGCATTTGCGATCGGACTTTTGCTATCGAGGCCACCGTTGGGTAAAATAGCCGACAGCAGGGGGCGAAAACAAGTTTTGCTGCTAGGCGCGGCAGTCGCTGCGATCGCCCCTTTGGGCTACCTGTTAGCTCAATCTATCCCCTTACTGTTACTTATTCGCGTTTTTCACGGCATTAGTATCGCCGCTTTTACCACAGCTTACAGCGCTTTGGTAACAGATTTGTCGCCGCCAGGAAAGCGGGGCGAATTAATCGGTAACATGAGCTTGGTGAATCCTATTGGTCTAGCAGTTGGGCCGGCTATTGGCGGATTTGTGCAAGCTTGGGTTGGTTATATTCCTTTGTTTGCGATGTCGGCGGCTTTCGCTGCAATGGCTGTATTTTTTACATGCAAAGTTGCGGAACCTAATTTTGCAGATTTAACAAAATCGGACTCGCTGTCTGAGGAGAAAACTAGCCAAAAATACTGGCAAATGCTGTGGAATCCGAGAGTGCGGATTCCGGCTTTAGTGTTATTGGTGGTTGGTTTAGTATTTGGAACTTTGAGCACTTTTATGCCTTTGTTTATCCAAGAAACTAAGGCAAATTTGAATCCAGGATTATTTTATTCTACGGCTGCTATCGCCAGTTTCGGTATACGGTTGATCACGGGACGGGCTTCGGACAAATACGGCCGCGGCTTGTTTATTTCTGGCGGCTTAATCTGTTATGCCGTATCTATGTTATTGTTGTATTTTGCTAACAACAGCAGTGCTTTTTTAATCGCAGCTTTGGTTGAAGGTTGCGCGGGCGGTACGGTTTTGCCGATGATGGTAACGCTGATGTCTGACAGGTGCGAACCTCATGAAAGGGGCCGCTTGTTTTCGCTTTGTATTGGCGGATTTGATTTGGGAATTGCGATTGCTGGCCCGACTTTAGGCTTTGTGGCCGAACAAGTTGGCTACAGAAATATGTTTGGTTTTGCGACTGGCCTCGCTGGCTTGGCTTTGCTAATTTTTATTACTCAGTCTAGCAAGGGCTTGTCTAATTCGATGAAATTTGCGATCGGTCGAGGCAAAGATGTTTATGCTTTGGTATCAATTCCGGTTGCACCGGAATGATAGCAACTCAGGACACGGCAATGCCGTTTCCCTACCGCAAAATAATCGATAGCGTTCGTGAGGAGGACACGGCAATGCCGTGTCCCTACCGCAATTAATTGTAGGGACACGGCAATGCCGTGTCCCTACAGGTATTTATTGATTTTAAATGGGCTTGGAGGGATTCGAACCCCCGACCTCATGGTTCGTAGCCATGCACTCTATCCAACTAAGCTACAAGCCCCTGTTGAGTTCAGATTTAATCTAAAATTGATTAAGTTCTTTTCTCACAGAATCTAACAGTAACACCATTACCAAAATAATGCAAGACCTTTCGCAAACTTTTTCTAAATTGCCCGATGCGGCGCAGCTAACTCACCTTGACAACAGCGGGGAAGCCCAAATGGTGGACGTTTCGGCGAAGGTGCCGACTGTGCGGCAAGCTGTGGCTGCTGGCCGGGTGCGGATGTTGCCGGAGACTTTTGCCGCGATTGAAGCGGGGAATGCGCCGAAAGGGGATGTGTTGGGCACTGCAAGGCTGGCTGGAATTATGGCGGCTAAGCAGACGGCGCATTTGATTCCTCTGTGTCACCCTCTGCCGCTGAGTAGCGTGGAGGTGCAGGTGATAGCGGATGCTGGGTTGCCGGGGTATCAAATTCGGGCGACGGTGAAAATTAAGGCGGAAACTGGGGTGGAAATGGAGGCGCTGACGGCGGTTTCGGTGGCGGCGCTGACTTTGTACGATATGGCGAAAGGATTGGAAAAGTCGATCGCGATTGAATCGATTCGACTGGTGAGTAAAAGCGGCGGCAAGTCAGGGGACTATCAAAATTTAGAGGCTTAAATTTTCGGCCTTGAGAGGGATGTAGAATTAAAAAAGCTGCACTTAAGATTAAAATAGGCACAGAACTACTAATATCAAGTGAAAAACTATGCCTCCTCGTTGGCCCCGCAAACCCGATCGCAACGATCCAGAGTACCGCCGCTTAGATGACCGCATGAATTTTGCCATCCACGTCGGTCTTTTTTCTGCTACCAATTCTGGTTTGTGGTTTGTTCACAATTTGCAAAAGGCTGATTGGCCTTGGGCAATTTCGGTAACGGGTGGATGGGCTCTAGTAGTTTTGGCCCACGCGATTTACATTTTTGCGATAGCCGATTATTCGCCCCTCACCAAAGATTCTGGTTGAAGGCAGTTGTCGGCGATTTGTTAAGTCTTTTGATTGATAACAAATAACTTTCGGCTTTTTGATATGGCTAATACTACACAGGCGATCGAATCTTTAGCAGCCGAAATCGGCGAAAATGTCTACATTGACATTGCCAAGTGGCATTTGTATCTCAGTGATGCCCACCTGCATACAGTTGTTGCCCAACAACTTTATTCAATGCTGGAAGATGGCAATTTAGATGCTGACAAAGTTGAACGAGTTTTGCAAGGAATTCCAGTCAAGTTGGGCGGCGGCAAGCGGGAAGTGCCACTGGCAGATTTAATTCCGATGCAGTGTCAAGTTCAATTGATGGATGTGCTTGAGGAATTTCAGCGGAAAATGTAAAGTAAAGGGCGGGTTTTGTACGCAGAGTGTGGGCGTTGTGTCTGGTATTTCGCCCTTAACCCGCCCCGACAATTTTATTTGCGAAAACGCCCCCGAATGCGATCGACAAACATATCAACTTCCGGCAACTTCATCTGACTGACAAACAGGGCAAAAACTCCTAACCCTACAAAACTTGCCACACTCAACTGCACTAATTGAATTACCAAACCTTCAGTACCCAAAACTCTTTGACAGGCTTGCAGAGTAGCCAAGGTAACGAAAGCAGTTAGAAAACTGCCAGAAGTTAACCCCAGAAAAGGCAAACTCCACTCCCGCCAAGGCAAGCCGCCCAGCTTTTTATCTAATAAGTACAACAGCATAACCATCGAAAGAAGATTCACTCCCACCGTCGCCAAAACTAATCCGGGCGCGCCAAAAGCTCCTACTAACAAATAATCCAGCAGTCCGTTAAAAAAGATATTGATAATACTGACGCGAAAAGGGGTTTCTCCGTCTCCCAAAGCGTAAAATACCCGTACCACAACGTCGCGTCCCAAATACACAAACATTCCAATACTGTAAGCCATCAAGATCGGCGTAACAAACAGCGAGGCCTCTCGATCGAAAGCATAGCGTTCGTAAACAACGCGGACGATCGGCCCGGCAAGCGTTACCATTAAAGCGCTCAGGGGCAGCATCGTAATCCCGGTCAAAATTAAAGATTGACGAATTTTATTTTTTAATTCCGGCCAGTCCTTGGGTTCGGTGAGGCGAGAAAATATGGGTAGAAATGGCACTAAAATTACATTAGAAATGATGCCTAAAGGAGTCATAACTAACAACCCGCTGTAACCCATCGCAGAGGCAGCTTGAGGGATGTAGGATGCGAAAAATAGGTCTGTATAGACATTAATTTGCAGCATTCCTGAGGATAAGGTAGCAGGAACCATCACCTTAACTACTTCTTGCACTCCGGGGCGTTTAAAATTAAACCGCAAGCGCAATGTTCCCAAGCCGGCGCGCCACTGCGCCGCTAGTTGCACCAACCACTGCAAAACTGCTCCCGCTAGAGTTCCCCAAGCTAACACTAACCCGCCCATTAGTGCGTATTCGGGCTGAATAATTTTGTCTCCGAGTTGCAGTGCGAGAATCCCCAAACCGCCGACAAGTGCAACGCTAGAAAATAAAGGGCTAATCGAAGGCAACCAGTACATATCGGCCGCGTTGAGAGTGCCGAAACCAATGCCAATTAAGCCTGAAAGTAAGGCCATCGGTGCCATAATCCGAAATTGCTGGACGGCAATTGCTTTGATTTCTAAACCTTCTGCTGTTCTATTTAATCCAGGTGCTACCAAATCGATCAGCGGATCGGCAAAAATAATTAAAGCGACTGTTACCAATAGCAGCAAGCCACCGACTAAGGTGGTGATAGTCTCGACTAAGGGTGCTGCTTCTTTTTTATCGCGGCGGGCTAAAACGCTGACTATGGCACTGTGAAATGGCCCGTTAATGCCTCCGAGCAAAATAAATAAGAAACCGGGGATAACGTAGGCGTAGTTGTAGGCATCGACGGCGACACCGACTCCAAATGCTGCGGCGATCGCAATTTGGCGCACCAATCCAAAGACTTTGCTAATTAGAGTGGCGACTGCGACAATGCCGGCAATCCCCGCTAGGGAACGAGAGGGCTTCTGGGTTTCAGACACAAATAGTTACAAACGCAAGTGCTAACAGGCTTCACTAAGTTTAATAGCAAATCGGGAAAATGATAACATGAAATCAGAAAAATTATATTTCTAATTATCTTTTCTTGCTAATTTTGGTGATATTACTGAGCCCGAGAACTTTATTGATATGCCGGATGCCTGGTACATTCTTCTCACAGATATTCGCGGTTCGATGCAAGCGGTAGAAGCCGGACGTTACAAAGATGTTAACTTATTGGGGCTTGTTCGATCGTTGCTGTTTTGACTGTCGCTGGTGAAATTGAGATTCGGTTTGTGTTGGGTGGCGATCGCGCTTCTGTGTTAATTGGGCCGCAAATTTTACCCGCTGCTGAAGAAGCTTTGCTGGCAGTGAAAGAAGTGGCTAAAAGCGAATTTAACCTAGAGTTTGAGTTGGCGGAGTCCGGTAAAATTTGCACTCGCAGCTAATTTTAGGGTAAAAACATTAGAAATGCGGAATTACCGCAGAAAGTCACAGAAATAGCCTCGATCCGTCAGGCTGAAGGCGCATAGCTGGTAGGTTTAAAAAATAGATGCTCCGTATTAATTGGACTCCACCAATAGTGAGACAGGTTTTACATAAATGGCAAAAGCTAGTTAACTAAGGTCTTGGAAAATTGTGGGGAAGACTGGGTTTATCTATCTTTTTATGACCAAAATATTGGTCTGAAATGAATAAATTGAATTGCAGTAGCAACAGAACAAAAAAATGGTATACTGATTTTGGGGACGGGAGGGCGATCGAGGTTAATGTATGAAAGCTGAAGAACTTTTAGAAAGATACGCCAAAGGCGAACGAAAATTTCATTCAGAAGACCTTAGAGAAGAAAACCTCAAAGGTGCGGACTTGAGTGGAATAGACCTATACGGTTCCAATCTATCTGGTGCAGACTTGAGTGAAGCAAATCTAACTCAAGTAAACTTTAATAGTGCCAATCTCATTAAAGCATCCCTGACAAATGCTAATTTGAGCAGTTTAGTAGGCGCTTCTTCAGCAAATTTGAGTTGGGCAGACCTGAGCGGTGCAGATTTGAGTTGGGCCAACTTTAGTAGTGCTACTTTAAATTATGCTAACTTAGAGCGGGGAACTCTGACAGGAGCAAACTTTAATAACGCTAAATTGTTTGGTGTCAATTTAGACGAAGCAAATCTGAGTAGTGCAAGTTTAGATAGTGCTGACATACGTGTAGCTTCTTTGCATAAAGCGAACCTAAGTAAAGCGAATTTGAATAAGGCTGATTTGACTGAGGCATACTTAGTGGAAGCTGACTTAACTCTTGCAAATTTGAATGAGGCGATATTGACATCGGCCAAACTTCAAAAAGCTAAATTCCAGAAAGCTAATCTGCACAAAGTGAATCTGTCAAGAATGAATTTGACTAATGCCAATTTAGAACAAGCAAAACTGGACAGTACAAATCTAAAATATGCTTGTCTGCAAGGGGCAAATCTAGAAAGAGCCAATCTACGATCTTCTAATTTGACCGGAGCTAATCTGATAGAAGCAAACTTAAAAAGGGTAGACTTTAGTTGGTGTGATTGTTATGGCTGGAATATCAAAAATGCCGACTTCACTGATGCTATAATGCCCGATGGAGAAATCTACCAGCCAGAAATCTCAGAACCAGAAATCGAGTACAAACCAGAAACCAATCAACAAGAATCCCAAAAAGTGACATCCATGACACGCAAAATTATTCGTACTGACAAAGCACCGGCACCTGTTGGCCCTTACAATCAAGCGATCGCCGCTACGGGCACTATGCTGTTTGTAGCAGGTCAAATTGCGATCGACATTAGACTAAACGATATTGTCTACACCGACGACGTGGCAAAACAAACCGAACAAGTTATGGCAAATCTCGAAGCCATTCTCACAGAAGCCGGCGCTACTTGGTTGGATGTGGTAAAAACTACGGTTTTCCTCAAAGATATGAATGATTTCGCCGCTGTGAATGCGGTTTATGCCAAGTATTTTGATGCGGAAACTGCACCGGCGCGCGCTTGTGTCGAGGTTTCGCGTTTGCCGAAAGATGTGTTAGTTGAAATTGACTGTATTGCCGTGATTTGATTTGAGCTTTTTTGAAAAACCAGGCTTTTTCTATAAGTCTGGTTTCTGGATATTTTGTTTTTTTTAATATTTATGAGCGATTTAACCGCAGAGGGCGCTGAGGGCGCTGAGGAAGAGGGGAGAGAGATGAATAATTCCCAGGTTTATTTATAGCAACCGCCGAGGGTAAAGTGCGCGACTTTATTAACTTCTACAGCCGATCGCACAAAGTCGATCTGTCGCTGTCGCGCACCCTACTCCCAAATCAATCTGAAACAATCAGATTTAATCTCAATTAGCAATTAGCCATTACTAATTGCCCGTTACCCATTAGCAATTAGCAATTACTTTACAAGCAATTACCAATTACCAACTCTCAACTATTTATTCAGCGCTTCGCGGGCGGCTACCGCTTCGTCGGGATGAATGTTCAAGCGGGTCAAATTAATTCGACCTTTATTGTCAATTTCTCGCACTTTGACAATCACTTCGTCGTTCACAGCTAACTCGTCTTCCACTTTCCCGACGCGGTAGTCCGCTAACTGGGAAATGTGAATCATGCCTTCTTTTCCTGGCAAAATTTCCACAAAAGCGCCGATCGGAATAATTCGAGTTACGCGGCCGACATACACGTCTCCTGCATTTAACTTGCGCGTCATGCCTTGGACAATGTTGTAAGCCCGCTGAGCTTTTTCGCTGTCGTTGCCAGCAATTGTCACGGTTCCGTCGTCTTCGATGTCTATTTTGACACCGGTTTCTTCGGTGATGGCTTTGATCGTTTTGCCACCCGGCCCAATTACCAAACCGATAAATTCCGGATCGATTTTCAGGGTTAGCAAACGCGGTGCAAACGGCGACATTTCCTTGCGGGGAGTGTCGATCGTTGCCAGCATTCTTTCTAAAATGTGCAGTCTGGCCGGTTTGGCTTGGCGGATGGCGGTAGCAATCACATCTAAGGATAAACCTTTGATTTTCATGTCCATTTGCAAAGCAGTAATGCCGGTGTCGGTACCGGCTACTTTGAAGTCCATGTCGCCTAAAAAGTCTTCAATTGCCTGAATGTCAGTCAAAATTCGGACTTCATCGCCTTCTTTAATTAAGCCCATTGCCGCGCCGCTGACGGGTTGGGAAAGGGGAACGCCTGCATCCATTAATGCTAGCGTTGAGGCGCAAACTGAACCCATTGAGGTGGAACCGTCGGAAGAAAGGATTTCTGAAACTACGCGAATCACGTAGGGGAAATCTTCTTTGGATGGCAAAACGGGCAGCAAAGCGCGTTCTGCCAGGGCTCCGTGACCGATTTCTCGCCTTCCGGGCGATCGCATCGGCTTGGTTTCTCCCACGGAAAACGGCGGGAAATTGTAGTGATGCAAGTAGCGTTTGTCTTGCTGCGGGTGCAAGTCGTCTCCTAAATCTTGGGCATCGCCCGGGGTTCCCAGGGTAGCTGCGGACAAGACTTGGGTCAACCCCCGATTAAACAGCGCACAGCCGTGTACTCGCGACGGCAGCACGCCTACGCGACAAGAAACGGGTCGCACCTCGTCTAGCTTGCGACCGTCTACGCGGATGCCATCTTCGAGGATCTGCTTCCGCATCATTTTTTTGGTAACGTCTTTGAAAACGTTGCCGATCGCCTTGCTGTTGGCGGTGGCGGCTAGTTTTACCGGGTCCTCTTCCGGGAGTTCGGCGATCGCAGCTTCGACTGCATTTGCCTTAACTTCGTCCAATGCTGCATTCCGTATTGTTTTGTCTTTTTCAAATCTTGACAAAATGATGCGGATGGGTTCTTGGGCGCGATCGCGAATGAAGGTTTCCAGGGCCGAATCTTGCGATGGCCGTTCCTCTACCACCAAATCGATGCCCAATTCCGCCATAATTTCGCGCTGGGCTTGAATCAAGTCACAGGCTGCTTCGTAGCCGAAGTCGATCGCCTCGATGATATCCTGTTCCGGCAATTGGTTCGCGCTGGCTTCCACCATGATTACTCCATCAGGAGAACCGGCTACCACGAGATCCAACTCGCCTTCTTTGATTTCGCTGTAAGTTGGGTTGATGATGAAATCGTCCCCTACCAAACCGACTCGCACCGCCGCCATCGGCCCGTAAAACGGCATTTTCCCCAGCAGTATGGCCACCGAAGCCCCCGTCACCGCCAAAACGTCCGGCGGCACTTGTTCGTCCATCGACAGCGTTGTGGCTACAACTTGGATGTCATCTCGCAGCCAGCTTGGAAATAGCGGGCGCAGCGGTCGATCGATCAAACGACCCGTGAGAGTCACTTTTTCCGGGGGACGCCCTTCCCGGCGCAAAAATCCACCGGGAATTTTACCGCCAGCGTATAGTCTCTCTTCGTAATCAACCAACAGGGGCAGGAAATCAATTCCCTCTCTCCCCTGCGATCGAGTTGCCGTCACTAAAACCGCCGTGTCACCCGACTGAATCAAAACTGCACCGCCTGCTTGAGGCGCTAGTAAACCAATCTTCAGTCTAATATCCCGTCCATCGAAGGATATTGACTTGTCTATCTCTACCATGTAGCACTGCTTCCTTATCTACCACATTCTTTCTCTGTCGGGATCGTAACATTACCACAGGAGGTTTGAGAGTCAGCGACAAAAAGACAGGGATAATTCGGTGTCGATCGACTGTCGGCGTCTCGATTGTAAGCATTTATACTCTTTTATTTTTCAGGTATGGGGCGATCGCTCGCCCAATATCTGAAATAGATGGTAGGATAAATTTTCATTTGTCAGTTGTCAGTTGACTGTTGTCAGTTGACTATTGAGTAATTTTCAGATTCGTTAAAAAAACTTTTTTACAAATCAAACAAGATTGCTGTAGTAAATCTTGCAAATAATCAAGTTATCAGGGTTCAATAAAATGGCAATTTTACACGGCACTTGGCTGCTCGACTGCGAAAAAAGCGGCTTATTTATCTGGGGAGAAACTTGGCGAAAAATAGGGGCGACAGACATTGTTGAATCGATAAATATTCCCCATCCATTGGCAATGAGCGAAGCTGAATTGAAAACTTTCCTAACTTCCTTGCAGCAGTCGGGAAAACTCAACTGGCAATTACCGGAAACCGCCGCAACTGCACCGGAAACAAGCAAAAAAACTAGGCGATCGCCCAAAACTCAAAACGCAGCAGAAATTACCGCCCAAAACTCCTCAATTCAAAGGCAAATTCGGGCGATCGCACTTCCCACCCAAATCTCAGAATCGAACGCAAGTCTGATGCCGCAGCACTCAGCAGCAGCACTTGAGGAACCCGCTAAAACCGAGGAAATTTACCTTTATCCCTGGCAAGTTGAGGGTTATTTTCTCAACCCTCAAGCAGCTTTTGTTTTCTTGCAATCACTACCGCTTAACAGCACGGAACCAGACTCTTTTGTCGGCTCAGATTTGCGTTTTTGGTCTCATATTGCTAGGTGGAGTTTGGATTTGTTGGCAAGATGCAAATTCTTGCCGGGATTGGAGAAACAGTCCGACGGTTCTGCTATTGCCAAATGGCAACCTCTGTTAGACAGTTCTACAGATACACTCCGCCTCGCCACTTTTGTCAAGCAAATGCCAACTGCTTGCAGAACATATCAATCGAAGGAAGAAGGAAGTTCGGCAACGAGCAATGTACGGGATGTAACGGATGTAACGGATGTCAGGAAGAAGGAAGAAGGAAGAGGGGAAAAGGAAGAAGAATCCAGTCAATTGCCTTTAGCGGTGGATTTGCCGATGGGGGCGGAGGAATTGGTGTTAGGCTTTTTGAGCAGTATTGTAGATAGTCAAGTGCGATCGGCTGGTAGCTCAACTTTAGATATCAAAACAGTTTCTCCAACCCGCGAGTGGTTGCAAGCTTTGCAGCAGGAATCTGGGATTTTTCAAGTAGAAACAGCAGCACTAGAAAACTTGGGAAACAAGTTGAATGCTTGGACTGCACCGCTGCAAAACCAATTATCTCAACAAAGTCAATTTCGCACTTGCTTTCAACTCATACCGCCGTCTCCTGGTAAAGCCAACTGGAATTTAAATTATTGCTTGCAAGCAGCAGATGAAACAGAATTTTTGGTTGACGCGACAACTGTTTGGAACAACTCTGTTGAGCGTTTGGCTTATGCGGGGCGGACAATAGAATTGCCTCAAGAAACTTTGCTCAGCGGCTTGGGTTTAGCCTCGAAACTTTATCCGTTAATTGAACCGAGTTTGCAAGCACAGCGCCCTCAATCTTGCCAATTAAATCCGCTGCAAGCTTACGAGTTTATTAAGTCTGTAGCTTGGCGGTTTGCTGATAGCGGGTTGGGCGTAGTTTTGCCGCCGAGTTTGACAAAAACGGATGGTTGGGCGAGTCGTTTGGGTTTGAGCATTCAAGCGGAAACTCCGAAAGTGACTCCGGCAAAAGGCGGGTTGGGATTGCAAAGTCTGCTAAATTTTAAGTGGGAATTGACGATCGGCGGACAGCGCATTTCTAAGGCAGAGTTTGACAGATTGATTGCGTTGAATTCGCCTTTGGTGGAAATTAACGGCGAGTGGGTGGAGTTGCGCGCGCCGGATGTGAAAGCGGCTCAAACTTTTTTTGCCAGCCGCAAAGAGCAAATGACTCTTTCTTTGGAGGATGCTTTGCGTTTGGCGTCGGGCGATTCTCAGATGATCGAAAAATTGCCTGTGGTGAATTTTGAGGCTACGGGTCAGCTTCAGGAATTGTTGAATACTTTGAGCGATAATCAAGCGGTAAGTGCGATCGCAACTCCGGCTAGTTTCCGAGGACAATTGCGACCTTATCAAGCGCTAGGAGCAGGCTGGTTAGCATTCTTAGAACGCTGGGGTTTGGGTGCTTGTCTCGCGGACGATATGGGATTAGGGAAGACCATCGAGCTAATTGCTTTCCTCGTGCACTTACAGGAACAAGATGCCCTAGAAGCGCCAACATTACTGGTTTGTCCGACATCAGTATTGGGCAACTGGGAGCGGGAAGTCAAGAAATTTGGCCCGACGCTAAAAGTGTTAGTTCACCACGGAGACAAACGCGCTAAAGGCAAAGCATTTGCGGCTGAAATTAAAGGAAAGGATTTAATAATTACCAGTTATGCCCTGGTGTTTCGCGATGCGAAGGAATTTCAAGGCATTAAATGGCAAGGATTGGTTTTAGATGAAGCGCAAAATATTAAAAATTCCGAGGCGAAGCAGTCGCAAGCTGTGCGGCAAATCGAGGCATCTTTTAAAATTGCGCTGACGGGAACTCCGGTGGAAAATAGACTGCAAGAATTGTGGTCAATTTTGGAGTTTCTGAATCCTGGCTATTTGGGGCCGCGCAATTTCTTTCAGCGCCGATTTGCAATTCCGATCGAGAAATACGGCGATCGAGAATCTTTGCAGACTTTGCGATCGCTCGTTCGGCCTTTCATCCTCCGCCGCCTGAAAACTGACAAAGAAATCATCCAAGATTTGCCCGAAAAACAGGAGATGACTGTATTTTGCGGGCTGGCGGCTCAACAGGCGGTATTATATCAGAAAATAGTCGAAGAGTCAATAGCTGAATTAGACTCAGCCGAAGGCATTCAGCGCCGGGGAATGATTCTGGCTTTGCTGGTAAAACTCAAGCAACTTTGCAACCATCCGGCTCTTGTGAAAGCAGAAGCAAAGCCGAAAGAATTGGGGATTAAGAGTCAGGAATCGGGGAAATTGCAGCGGTTGGTGGAAATGTTAGAAGAGGTGATCGCTGAGGGCGATCGGGCTTTAATTTTTACTCAGTTTGCCGAATGGGGAAAACTCCTGAAACCCCATCTAGAACAGCATTTAGGGCGAGAAGTTTTGTTTCTATACGGCGGAATTCGGCAACAGCAGCGGGAAGAAATGATCGATCGCTTCCAGCACGATCCCCAAGGCCCGCCGATTATGATTTTATCTTTAAAAGCAGGCGGCACAGGTTTGAACTTAACCAGAGCAACCCACGTTTTCCACTATGACAGATGGTGGAATCCCGCAGTAGAAAATCAGGCAACTGACCGCGTATTTCGCATCGGTCAAACCCGCAATGTGCAAGTCCACAAATTTGTCTGCACGGGCACGTTAGAGGAGAAAATACACGATATGATCGAAAGTAAGAAAGCTCTAGCCGAACAAGTGGTCAGTGCCGGCGAAAACTGGCTTACCGAACTCGATACAGACCAACTTCGCAATTTACTAATTCTCGATCGCAATGCTATTATAGAAACCGAAGAAGAATAATGTGCTTAATTACCAATTCCCAACAGCACGACACGGATGTCACGGATACACGGATAGCTGTTTTTTCCTTTCTGACTCCAGCATCCAGGATACAAGCCCCCGGATTCATCCGTGGAGAAATAAAAAACCTGTATCCGATGAAACTTGCCCCCGAATTTATCCGTAGGGTCAATGCTTCAGTCTAAAATCTCAAATCTCAAATCTCAAATCGATTGACTCCAGCATCCCAATTACCAATTCCCAATGCCCGATGCCCAATTCCAAATTCCCAAATAAATGATTGACAGAGAATGGTGGACCCAACAGTGGTTAGATTTAATCAATACCTACCGCTTCAAAAAACGCTTAGAACGTGGCTGGCAATACGCGCGCGAGGGTAAAGTTCTCAGCATTAAATTTCCGGATCGAGAAGTAATTGCCATAGTTCAAGGAACAGATCCAAAACCCTATCAAGTTTCTTTAGGGCTCGATACATTGACTGATGAAGATTGGGATTACGTGATTGAAAATATGTCACAAAGAGCTGTTTTTTCAGCTAAACTCTTAGCAGGAGAAATGCCGCACAATATTGAGGATGTATTTGCAGCAGCCGGCAAAACGCTATTTCCGTTAAGCTTGTCAGATATTCGATCGCGCTGTAGCTGTCCTGACCCCAAAAACCCTTGCAAACACATCAGTGCAGTCTACTACTTATTGGGCGATCGCTTCAGTGAAGACCCCTTCGTACTCTTTCAATTGCGAGGCCGAACAAAAGAGCAAATTTTGACAGCACTCCGTCAAAGACGAGGTACGCAAGGAGACGAAAATTCCCAACTCAACTCGGGGGAAAATTCCCCCGCTGCGAATTCTAAATTGCCGAAGGTCGATCGCTTTTGGGAATACAACCAGCAGCTAGAATCATCTCTAGTAGTAATTGTACCCCCACCCAGCAGCGAAACAGTATTAGATATCTTAGGCCCAATTCCCCTCGCAACCGACGGAAAAGGAACCGCTAGCAAATCATCGCCCGCATCCGAGGTGCTAAAGCAGCATTTTGCCAAAATTTATCAAGCAGTTAGCCAGCAAGCAGTTTTAGCAGCACTGAAACGGGGCGAAGGAGATTAACTTTTTTTGTATGATTATAGCCCTTGGGGCTACGATTTCTAATTGCGTTTAGCAGTAGAAGGCGGGTTTGTGAAGCGCAACCAAGTTGCCAAAGTGGCTACGGCGAAGATCGAAGCAAAGCTAAAAGTTAAGAAAGTCTCAAATGCTGACATAAGGCTGTTCCAATTTGGTGAACGAAGGAATCTTGCTACTAATTTTTATATCAGCATCGATCGAGCTTTTCAACCGATCGCGCACAAAGTTTTTAATGCTTAAAGCTTTGTAACATTCCCTCAAACAACATTACAATCATTTCAGATTATTGATAACTCCGATTAATTCCTGGGGGCGTTCGATCAAAAAATCGGGATTGTGTGCCGCCAAAGCTGACCGAGAATTAAAACCCCAACCGACAGCAATTACTTTAATTTTAGTTTTTTTAGCTGCTTCTATATCTCTAATCTCATCTCCTACATAAACGACTTTTTCGGGATTGATTTTTTGTTTATTTAACCACCGATTAATTACTTTATGTTTTCCAAAAGTTGTTCCTGAATAAATAAAATTAAAGGTATCTTGCAACCCATATTTTTCCAGAGTTCCCAAGACATTTTCCCGAGAATTAGAGGTAATAATACCCAGTTGGAAACCGTTGTTTTTTAACTCTAACAAAACTTCTTTAATCCCGCAAAATAAATGAATATTAGGAATTTCCCTCCGCACCTCTGCTTTCAGCTTCCTAATTAGCAGCGGGAATTTGAAGATGGAAATTCCCGAATACCTCAGAATTTGCCAAGAATTTAAATTGCTAAGTTGAGCCAGTTCCTCTTTGGTTGCCGACTTAAAGCCCAATTCAACTGACAAACGGTTGGTTATGCTCAGAAGAATATCGATCGTATCTGCTAACGTACCGTCAAAATCAAAAATAATTACTTCGATCATTGAGCAAAAAAATCAGGAATAGGTAATCACTTCTATATTACCTATTCCCTCTTACTTGTCAAAACAAATGATAGCAACGGCGGGATTTGCACCCGCATCTCCTGGTATGCTCCAAGGAATTCTGTCATTTAAACTACGTTGCTGGTGGCAGCGAACCGAATCAAACGGTTGTCTTTCGCCTTGTAGAGGCAATCGCTCTACCACTAAGCTACGCTGCCCCATTTCATTCTACATTTTAAATGCAAAAATTTCTAAATCTCAGAACTGACGCACCGTACCACAATAAATATCATAATTAAGTAAGGCGCGTCAGCTAGCATTATTTGTGATACAAACCAACAATCTCACAACTAATCCACGCCCGCAGCAAACGGTGCGCCCGCAACATACTTTCTGTTCAAAGTAAGAATGTACAACCTGACACACTGTACAGCCAAAAGTAACTTAAATTACCATTACCACTGCGACTCAGCATAATCTTTAAATAACTTCCCATAAAAATATCGTCCCTCATTTACTCCCAAATAAATCGGATCGCAAATCCGCGCGGCGGCATCGACAACATCAAAGGGAGGTTGAACGCCGCGTTGCTGCATTGCTAAAACTTGAGGGTAAGGGTGCTGAAAACTGATCCATCCCGGATCTACACCATTCATAAAAATTTTGTGTTTCGCATACTCGGAAGCACAGGTACGAGTCATCATATTCAGCGCTGCTTTTGCCATATTTGTATGCGGGTGCCGCCAAGGTTTGTCACCGTTAAATTGCCCTTCCTTTGAAGAAACATTGACAATATATTTGCAACTTTCAGGAAAATTATTCATCAGTCGCTTGAGCCTGCTGTTGATCGCAAAAGGAGCGATCGCATTGATAACGTGAACTTCCAACAATTCCAAAATGCTCACCTCATCATCCTTCATCAGCCAACTGTTGAAAGGACGCAAATCGAGTTGCTGTCCGTCGCGATCGTACATTCCGGCCGGAAACAAACTAAAATCAGATGGCTCGGATAATTGATTCTCTCGCTCCATCTTAAAAACCGTGGGGATTTCACTGTGGCGATTTGGAGCCGATTCTGCGATCGACTTTGGGATATCCTCAGCAACACTTTCAGTTAAAAAGTGCGATCGCGCCAGCAGGCGCTGAATTTCAGCAGGCAAATCCTCAAAAGGCAGAGCTTCAAAATCCCTCAAATGCTGGTAAAATTCAGGAGGGCGGCGAACAGTTTGAGCAGCATTGTTGACAATAATATCAAGTCGCGGATAGCAGCAGATGACGTGTTCTGCAAATCGCTGAATGCCGGCAATATACCGCAAATCTAACTCGTAAACGTGCAGTCGATCGCTCCACTCGCAAAAATCCGCTTCTTTCGCATATCTCCTAGCAGCGTTTCGAGCAAAACGAGTAGTAGCAACTACAGCAGCACCAGCCCTCAACAACCTCAAAGTTACAGCATACCCAATTTTCACCCTCGCTCCTGTTACCAAAGCAAATAACCCCTGCAAATTAGCAGTTTGGTTGCGTTTTGCATAATTAATTTCGCCGCAATTAAAACACAAACCCCGATAAAAACAATGTCCTTCTTGAAAACTATCCTTGCACACAAAACAGCGCTGCGGTTTATTCATTTTAAATCTCTAGTGCTGTAAATAATATCATGTCCAGCTACATCCGGTATGATTAGCTCCAGCAAAACTCGCGCGATCGATGTTACTAACTTTTTTAAGAATAGAACCGCTCAGATTAGCCCCATTGAAATTAGCCTCGCTGAGATTTGCTTTCAAAAAATTGGCTCTTTTAGCAACAGCACCGCTCAGATTAGCACCCGTCAAAACAGCTCTACTCAAATCAGCATCGCAAAGATTAGCTTGAGTCAAGTCTGCGCCGGATAAATCAGCAGTTGTAAAATCCGTTCTCTCTAAATTAGCACCCTGTAAATTAGCTCCATGAAAACAACTTCTAGCGAATTTACTCCACCGAAAATTAGCTCCTTTAAATACAAACCCGGTAAAATTACACCCGTTCCAATTCGATCTAATTAGTTTAATACCGGCCAGATTAGCTCCTGCACAATTAGCCCCGTCCAGCTTGGCCCCACTTAAGTCAGCCCCGCTCAAGTCAGCACCAGTCAAATCCGCCCCGCTCAAATCAGCCCCGCAGAGTTTAGCTTTTTTCAAAATGCTTTGAGATAAATTAGCTTCCCGCAAATTAACCGATCGGAGGTTGGCTAAACTGAGATTAGCTCCTTGCAAATCAGCCCCGCTGAGATTAGCTTTTCTCAAGTTCGCTCCGCTCAAATCGGCCTTCCTCAGATTAGTTACCTCCAAATTACTCTGAAATATTTTTGCTTTTTGCAAATTGCTGTTTTCAAAATTTCCTCCGGCTAAATTAGACTCTCTCAGGTTGGTGCCGCTCAAATTAGCTTCGCTCAAATCTGCCCAACTCAAGTCTACAAAACCACCCAAAAAAAGTTGGTTGTTGACTCTCCATTTATTCCAATTTGATGCACTTTTTTTTAGCAAACTGATTTGTTCTTCCCGGCCAAATATCGCAGCAGCAGTAGCTAGCACCCGCTCCTCCGCATCGTCGTCGTCAAAAACTGCAATTGCTGCTTCTAAACCAGCATCTCCGTAGTTTATGGCATCGCAAAGCGCTGCTAGCTTTGCTTCAACTGACGGACTTGCTAAGCGGCTTTTGAATCCTGCGATGCCGTCCAAGACTTCAGCATTAATTGGAGGTGGATTTTTCGCGCCCAAAACTGCATCGTATTCTCTAGGTTCATTGGCTGACATTTGTTAAATCTAGTCTTTATTAATGGGAATTGGGATCGGGAAGTTGGGAGTTACAACCAATAAAGAACAGTAAAAAATAACAACTAACTAATGACTGATGACTTTTGACTACTGACTATTAATTTGATTTGCTTTCGCATTCCGCCGCAGCATTTCCGGCTTAATTCGCCGCAGCGCCGAAGCTGTAAATCTGCGGTTCCACTCTTCATCGGAAATTTCTGCTAATTCTGCAAGTGTCGGCGCTATGTTTTCAGGATAAGGCTCAAATTCTGCAACATCAGTTGGTTTGGCAAATCGCTGATTCCAAGGACAAACATCCTGACAAATGTCGCAACCTGCTACCCAACCTTGTGAATTAGATGCAATTTCGTCGGGCAATTTTTCGGCTCGATTCTCGATCGTGTGATAGGCTATACATCGATCGGCATTCACCACAAAAGGCTCAGTAATTGCCCCCGTCGGACACGCCTCAATGCAGCGAGTGCAAGTACCGCAATGTTCCGTATGGGACTCATCCGGCGCTAACTCCAAATTAGTCAAGATTTCGCCCAAAAAAACCCAAGAACCGTATTCGCGCGAAATTACGTTACCATTTTTGGCAATCCAGCCAATCCCAGCCCGCTGCGCCCACACCTTATCCTGAATGGGGCCAGTATCAGCATAATACCGCGCTTCAATTCCCTCGCCTTGCGATCGCAGCCAATTTGCCAAAACCTTAAGTTTTTTGTGCAGGATTTTATGATAATCCCTTCCCCAGCCGTAACGAGAGATTTTCGCATATTCGGAACCGCCCGGGCGTTGGTGAGGCGTGTAGTAATTGATGGCGAGACATATTAAGGACTTCACCTCTGGCATTAAAGCGCGAATATCCTGACGTTTCGGGTTAGCCATCCATCCCATATCCGCTTGATAGCCTTTCTCCAACCATGCCTGCAACCTTTGTGCCTCCCTGTCGGTGCCCTCTTCTGCCAAGGCTATCCCAACCTTGTGAAATCCCAACTCTAAGGCTTTTTGCTTCACCAAAATGCTGCTAATTGGCGCTTTCATTTGAGACCAGGCAAATATTTACCTTTTGTATTGACTATTTTGATTTTATCAGAATTTACGCATAGACACTATCTGTATTGTACGCAATTGCACCTTACCCCCATAGATAGTGTAAAAATTGCTCCCTTGCGTAAGTCCTATTTATATGATAAGCAAAGCGATTTTAACAGCAGGCTTCTTAAATAAACTAATTCGGCGTACACTCTAGTGACCCCGATCGCACTTTACCAAATTATTGATTATTGTTTTGTAACTCAGCCATATGTAATTTATATTTGCAAAAGTTAACAAAACGTTACATAATTTTAATCAAGGCAGCTTGAGAGTCCCTAACTCAAGTACCTCACTAAAATCACAAATCTCACAAAAGACACATGGCAGTTAGCATTCAATCAGCTCAATCTATTTTTTCCAACACCGAGATTGCTAGCATTGTTCCGGCTACCACCGAAGCGTTCTACAAACTCAGCGTTGAAGACCAACTGGCACTGCTCTGGTATGCCTACACCGAAATGGGTGTTTCCATCACCGCCGCCGCCCCAGGAGTAGCCAGCATGGCGCTTGTCGAAGGCGTCCTCAACGACATTAAGCAGATGTCGGCGGCTGAGCAAAGCAAAACCATGTTTGACCTAGCCAGCAACGCCGACACCCCGATCGGCCGGATTTACACTTCCTTGCGCGTCAATACCAAACTCGGTTTCTGGTACGAGTTGGGACAGTTGATGAAACAGGGCCTTGTCGCTCCGATCCCCCCTGGCTATCAAATGTCTCCCGAAGCCACCACAGTTCTTGAAACCATTAAGAAACTAGATCCTGGCCAGCAAATTACCGTACTTCGCAATACCGTAGTTCACATGGGCTACGACCCCGATTTCAGCCAAGAGTACGGCAAACGCTTGGCCCCCCGCAGCACTCCCACCGCTCCAGAAGAGCGGGTGAAAACCAAAATTGAGGGTATCAGCGAGCAGACTGTCCTCAACTACATCGACTACATGAACGCTTTCGACTTCACCCCAGCCGTCGGTTTATTTGCTGAAGAAGGTGCCCTGCAACCGCCTTTCCAAAAGCCGATCGTCGGTCGCGAAGCCATCCTCAACTATATGCGGGAAGAGTGCGTCGGACTGAAAATGATGCCGCAGCAAGGCGTGTCCGAGCCCGCAGAAGATGGCTACCGACAAGTGAAAGTCACCGGCAAAGTCGAAACTCCCTGGTTTGGCGCGAATGTGGGCATGAACATCGCGTGGCGGTTTTTGCTAGATCCCCAAGGTCAAATTTTCTTTGTGGCGATCGACTTGTTGGCATCTCCTAAAGAATTGCTCAATTTGATGCGCAAATAGGATATTCTGGTTCGGTCAGTCAAATAGACTCTACAAAAACCCAGATGCCGGCAGGTGTCTGGGTTTATATCATTTTAGATTTTAGATTTTAGATTCAAGAATTGAAGGATTGGAAATGACTGATGGCATAAGGGTTTGCAGCTTGCTTACACTTGCGTTTTTTGAAAGTAGTATTGATTGTGGTCGATCGCTCTGAAAGCTGCGATCGACCTTCTCCGGTTCCTCCTTTTTTCGGAGAATTATTTTCCTGGCTCTACTTATATCTTTTGAGGGATTTGCTGCGACAAAGAGAATGATTACAGTATACTCATTCATCTGAAATCACTTGTTTTATGACCGCCACAACTCGACCTATTTTAACTAGCTCTATAAAGATTGCAGGCATCACAAACCCAGCGGTACTGCGATATTTTGAAACTTTAAACGCGGGCGATTTTGCAGCGACTGCTAATTTGTTTGCTGATGACGGGGTTCTGCACGCGCCGTTTGAGGAGCCAATTATCGGTAAAAGCTCGATCGCCACTTATCTAAAAACAGAAGCGCGAGGAATGCAGCTACAACCCCAGCAAGGTGTAAGCAAAACTTTAGAAGATGGCCAAGTTGAAGTTCAGGTTAGCGGCAGGGTGCAAACATCCATATTTGGTATTAATGTCGGATGGCGGTTCGTGTTCAATTCTCACCAACAAATCCTTTCTGTCACCGTCAAGCTGTTAGCTTCTCCCCAAGAATTGCTAAATCTGCGGCCACATAAGAAATTTGATGTTTAATAAGCTGTTTCACATTTAAATTGCATATTTGGGTTTGACCTGTTGAGCGCAGGTAGGGCCTAAAGTCACGCTATCAACAGCTCAAAACTCCCGTATTCCACCATTCTCGCTTAACAGGCTTTTCGGTCGGTGAAGCCAAGAGTGAGTTTGATTGTGGGCCGTTGCTCTGATAGCCCGCCCGTAAAAGGCTAACAGTTCGCGATCGCACGCTTCCCAAAAAAACCCGGTTTCTCGTTGTCGCAATCGAGCGTATACGACCAAATTACGTGCAGAGACCGGGTTTTTGCGTCCTGGACTGGCTAATTGAAAATGGTGCAATATCTGAGTCAAAACACTTTTTATCGCCACAATGAGGCAGAAACCGGGTTTTTTACCCAAATCTCTGGTGAAGTGCCGCTAACATTATAAAAACCCCGTTTCTTCGGTATTTGTGCGATCGGGACTTTACCCCTACAATCTTACAGTTTTGCCTTGCGGGGACGATACTGCACGAAAAAGAGGCTGTCACCGCACCGTGCGACAGACAGCCAAAGGGAGTCAAAAAGTGCATTGCCAATCACTCATGACTCGTGACTCATGGCTCATGACTAATTAAGATTTTTCCGGCAAACTAGCTTCTAACTTCAGACAGTTGCGACCGTCTATTTGCAAAGTGTAGTCCACCCGATCCATAAGTCTGCTCATAATCAGCCAGCCGTAGCCGCTTTCCTGTTTAGCTTCCGGCCTCGGGGGATTGTAAGTATCCATTTCGTAACCTTTACCGTAATCCCAAATTTCTAAACCAATATCCCTATTTTTTAAATTCAAGCGAATTAACACGGGCAAATTGGGTTGATCTTTGTGAGCATGGCGGATCACGTTAGAATAGGCTTCTGCTAACACCAAGCGCAAACGATTCGACTGACGCGGCCAATCGACGTGCTCTCCTAGCTCTACTTCCAAACTGCTCAGCAACCAATTTTCAACAATTGTTAAAAACCGCAAGTCGCTTGGCACATGAAGCTCAGTATTCATAAAAAAATCCCGTAAGTTTGAAAACCCTGTGTCTAGACACCAGGTATAAAACACGACGCGCCGAATTGATTCGGCCTCAAGACTTGTTGCTACTCGGGGGATACTAGCCTTTTCTGTTTAAAAATCAGGCATTCGTCAGTCGGTAGAAGGCAGAAGTTAAGAGTATAGTTGAAAACTTTTGTTAGGGTCTTAAAGCCCATTAACAATTGATAATTATACCGAGACTGCAAGCAGTGAGGTATAAAAAATCTGTGTTTCAATCCTTGGCTTTTAAGCGTTGGTTTTTTCTGACGAATGCCTTCTACCTTAACCCTTGACAGGTATTTAATCCCCCAGGAAAGCGATTCAGGAAACTAGCTGCGCCATCGCCGGCTAGGTTTTTTACTGTTGACGATAACGCCGTCCTTTGCAGGACTACTCTATGGGCCGTCAACAAGCAGGGCTTAAGTTTTTTAGGCTCTCACTCCCGACGCATAGTCGGGAGTCGCTGACAGATTCAAAGAACCTCCAGAGAGAGTATGGTTTGGTCGTCTTCCTGAACGGGATTGTCAGCTCTGATGTGAGCCAACAAATTGTCCAAGTTGAAAGAACCAGGTTCCTGAATCAAGAGTTGCCAAAGCCCTTCTTGTTGTAGCATAGAACGGGTTGGTACACCCCCTGCTACCGCTTCTGTGGTCACGCTAGCTTCAGTAATTCCGTCACTCGTCAGCAGAAATACATCTCCTGACTTTAATTCGATCGTACCTGCTTTGCCCCTCCAAACTGGCAGTATCCCTAAGGGAATGCCGCGAGCTTTCAGGAAATTCGGCTCGGCTGGCGTTTTACCGCTAGCGGCTTGAGCTTTCACCTCCGAGTGAGACCAAACGATCGGGTAAATGTGACCGGCATTAGCAAAGGCGAGGTGTCCCGTTGACGGAGTGTAACGAGCAACAACCATTGTAATAAAATGGTTGTTGCCGATCAGGTCGTCAGACATACTGCTATTCATATTGTGCATAACTCGATCGGGCTCTGGAGAAACTTCTTGGGAAAGTTCCCGCCGCATCACCGAAATCGCGCTGGCCATAAATAGAGCAGCCGGAACTCCCTTACCCGAAACATCTCCCACCGCGATCCAAATATCCCCTTGGGAGTGGACGTAGACTTCAAAAAAGTCGCCGCCAACTTCCCGCGCGGGATAGCAGCAAGCTTGCACTCTGACAGTTTCAAAATCCGGCCAACTTTGGCGCAACAAGTTTGTTTGGATTTGGCGAGCCACTTCCAACTCGTTTTGCATCTGCTTGGCTAAATCCAGAGTGCGCTGGTAGAGCTTAGCTTGAGACAGGGCCAGAGCAGCTTGAGCTGCTACACCTTCTATTAACTCTATATCTTCTGCCGACCAAGGGTTAGTGCCCCCAATCTGGCACAGTGCGAGTACCGCCAGCAATTCTTGCTGGTAAGTCAGGGGCACGGCAATCTCAACCGATTTACCGTCCCCCCCACTGTTTGGGTTCACTTGAGTTTGGCGGCTGGCTACGGCTTGAACCAGCAAATTTTCATCAAAAGAAAAGTGAATGGCCTCGTCGGTTTGGGCTTGGTAGGGGAAGGTACTCGGCAATAGTCGATCGGCCTCTACCGGCCGCAGCATACAATAGTTGGCCTCAAAAGTTTGACCTACGGTTTGAACAATAGTTTGTACCATACTAGAGTAATCTAGCGACCCGCGAATCACGCTCATGACCTCATTGAACAGAGATTCCTTGCGCAAAGCGCGACGCAGTGCAACGCTGCGCTGCTTGTAGTATTTGTAAGTTTCTGAGGCTTGATTGATCACCAATTTGAGTTCTTCTGGATTCCACGGTTTGGTGATGTATTTGAAAACTTGACCTGAGTTGATGGCCTCAACCAAATCTTCAACATCGGTGTATCCCGTTAGCAGAATCCGAATCGTATCGGGAAATCGCTCGACAGTTTTCCCCAAAAACTCGGTGCCATTCATTTCTGGCATCCGCTGGTCAGATATAATCACCGCCATCTCGCCCTGTTCGTCTAGAACTTCCAGGGCGCTGAGGGCGCTATCTGCTTTGTAAACTTGAAAGTCGCGTCGAAACGTCCGGTACAATAAATCCAAGTTATCGGGTTCGTCATCGACTACCATCAGTTTCAGCTTGCTTCCATCTCCCCGACTCATCTTTCTTCCCCCTTGAAAACCCCCACCATAGCTGTATTCAGCAAGGTGGCGGGAGGAAAAGGGGGGCTGGATATATGCAACATATCAGTTACGTCAAGTTGAGTTAAAGAAACCCGTTTTACCTTAAGGTGAGCATTCCTTTCGCACCATCTGTTCGCACAACAGATGAGAGGCTTTTGATACTGTAACCCGCCTCGGTAGGCCGCTTCAATAGGGAAAATTCCCGAGTCAGCTTTCGTGCTTTGATAGGAGCAACGACCGTGTTAGCAGTCGCTACTTTTATAAACACACCAGCCTCCCAAATGACTAATTAATGCTCTGATTGCAGAGTTCTTAACTAGCTGCGCACTCTCCTCGGTGTGATTTTTAACACTTACTACTAACTCCTGTATTGCTACCTGAGTGTGGTCAAAACCGGCTCTATTTCAAGCCCCACTGTACCCGGAGGGTTAGCGGTGGGTTGTTGGCGCTATTCCCTACATCTTTGCCGAACCGTACTTGATTGCTGCATTCAAGTCCCCCTAATCTCTGAACTTTTTGCAGCAAGCATATTACTACTGCCGAATCAAGTTAATCTTTCTGCCAGTCTGAGCTTAGCAGAACGAGAGCGGGGATTTCTAGCTACTTCTTCGGATTGCGGCCCGATCGGCTTTTTTGTAAGTACCTGCAAACTGGGTGTTCCTCTGAGTTGGTGCTTGACTGGTCGGTCTTCGAGACTGTGAAATGTAATGATTCCGATTCTCCCGCCTGGTTTTAACCACCTTGGCGCAAGGTGGAGGAAAGTTTCTAAAGAAGCGAGTTCGGAGTTGACAGCTATCCTTAAAGCTTGGAAGGTACGGGTGGCTGGATGAATTCTGCCATTGCGCTGCTTGGGGGGGAAGCTGGAGGCTATCGCCCCTGCAAGTTCTGTTGTAGTTTGAAAAGGACGGCTTTGCACAATCCGCCTCGCGATGCGCCGCGACAGTCGCTCCTCGCCGTACTTATAAATAATATCTGCTAGTTTAACTTCTTCCCAGTGATTGATAATCTCTTCTGCCGTCAAAGATTGCTGCTGGTTCATACGCATATCTAGTTGAGCTGGGTGGCGAAAACTAAATCCTCGTTCCGGTGTATCGAACTGAGCCGAGCTGACGCCCAAGTCTGCTATGATACCATCAAATTCGGCATCTGGGGACTTGTATTCAGCAAAGTTGCCGTGCCAAAACTCAACGGGCGAGTTGGCAAATCGGGCTTGGCAAAAACGGATGGCTTGTTCGTCGCGGTCGATCGCCACCACTGTAACATCAGCCGCCGCCGCTAAAATCAAACTCGTGTGTCCGCCGCCCCCAAGCGTCGCGTCCAAATAGTGTCCGCCTGGACGCACAGCCAAACCCGCAATTAATTCTTGACCCAAAACTGGAACGTGATAGGTGTCAATACTGACATCCGATCCAGGGGTATCCTTCTCAGAGAGCTCGATATCCTTCATAATCTATAAAGCGAAACAAAAATCAACAATAGTCAGTAATCATTAATTCATTTAATTATGTCAAGAATTGAGACTAGAACCGAACCGATGGTGCTCAACATGGGGCCGCACCACCCATCCATGCACGGGGTACTCCGGTTAATTGTCACCCTGGACGGGGAAGATGTGGTGGACTGCGAGCCTGTTTTGGGCTATCTGCACCGGGGGATGGAAAAAATTGCCGAAAATCGCACCAACGTGATGTACGTGCCCTACGTGAGCCGCTGGGACTACGCTGCGGGGATGTTTAACGAAGCAGTGACAGTGAATGCACCGGAAAAGTTGGCAAATATTGCTGTCCCGAAACGGGCTAGTTATATTCGGGTAATTATGCTGGAGTTGAACCGGATTGCTAACCACTTGATGTGGGTAGGGCCGTTTTTGGCGGACGTGGGCGCGCAAACTCCTTTTTTCTATACTATGCGCGATCGCGAACCAATTCTCGACTTGTGGGAAGCAGCCACAGGTTATCGCATGGTGAATAATAACTATTTCCGCATTGGCGGAGTCGCCGCAGATTTGCCTTACGGTTGGGTAGATAAGTGCGAAGATTTCTGCGATTACTTCATTCCCAAAATTGACGAGTACGAACGTTTAATTACCAACAATCCAATCTTCCGCCGCCGGATTGAAGGCCTGGGTACTATTTCTCGCGAAGAAGCGATTAACTGGGGACTATCCGGCCCTATGTTGCGCGGTTCCGGCGTAAATTGGGATTTGCGGAAAGTTGACCATTACGAATGTTATGACGACTTCGACTGGGAAGTTTGTACCGAAGCTGCTGGCGATTGTTTAGCCCGGTATTTAGTACGGATTCGGGAGATGCGCGAGTCTGTTAAGATTATCTATCAAGCCTTGAAAGGACTCCCCGGCGGCTCTTACGAGAATTTGGAAGCGAAGCGACTCGAAAGCGGTCCCAAATCAGAATGGAATGGTTTTGACTATCAGTTTATTGGCAAAAAAGTAGCGCCGACTTTTAAGATTCCCAAGGGCGAACATTATGTCCGCGTTGAAAGCGGCAAGGGTGAGTTGGGGATTTATATTATCGGGGATGATAGTGTGTTTCCTTGGCGCTGGAAGATTCGGGCTGCAGATTTTAATAATTTGCAGATTTTGCCTCACATTGTGCGCGGCGTGAAGATTGCGGATTTGGTGGCAATTTTGGGGAGTATCGACATTATTATGGGCTCGGTTGACAGGTAGGTTTTGTCGGTTTTTATCTAAGAAATTAACCCGGTTTTTTTTGGGAACCGGGTTGATTTTTTTGAACCCCAGATCAACGCGGATAGATATCGATTAATTTTGCTGTTAAGGTAGCTAAAATATACCTGATTTCTCTCTTCTCTCTTCCTCTGTGCCCTCTGCGCCCTCTGCGGTTAATAAAAAAAATCTCTCCTTCACAAATGAAATAACATCAACTTTGATTCGATAAATTATGAAAGTCCAGCAACCAGATATCAATGACAGCAATCCGGAGCTCTGTGCTTTAATCTGCGAAAGAATTGCCGCCAGTCCCCAGCAGCGAATTACTTTTGCTGAATATATGGATTTGGCATTATATCATCCGCAGCACGGTTATTACAATAGCGATCGCCAGTCGATCGGCAAACAAGGCGATTTTATCACGTCGCCTCATTGGAGTGCTGATTTTGCGGAGGTTTTGGCAGAGCAGTTTGTGGAAATGTGGGAATTGCTCGATCGCCCTCAAAACTTCGCGATCGTAGAAATGGGCGCTGGGCGGGGAATTTTTGCCGAAAATGTACTGCAATATCTGCAACGGCAACATCCCGACTTATTTAAAAATTTAACATACATAATTGTTGAAATTTCGCCAAGACTTCAAGCGGAACAACGCCAAAAGTTATGTGATATCAAGTGCGTTAAGTGGTGCAATTGGGATGAGATAGTTAATAATTCAATAATCGGTTGTTTCTTTTCTAATGAGTTAGTGGATGCTTTGCCCGTGCATCAATTCATTCTGGAAGAAGGGCAAGTTATGGAGATTTACGTTGCTGCCGAAACTCATAACAATATACAAGAAGAAATAAAATTGTTTGAGGTAGTTGGCGAAGTTTCCACCCAGAAAATTGGTGAATATTTGGATTTTGTGGGCATCGATTTGTCGGCGAGTGTTTATGGGGATGGTTATCGCAGTGAGGTGAATTTGGCGGCTTTGGACTGGATGAGTACAGTTGCTCAAAAGTTGCAGCGGGGATATTTGTTAACTATTGATTACGGCCATCCGGCGCACCGCTATTACAATCCGAGGCGCAGGGAGGGGACGCTACAGTGTTATTATCTGCACCGATATCACAATAATCCTTATATTAATGTGGGGCGGCAGGATTTAACGGCTCATGTTAATTTTACGGCGCTGGAAAGGCAGGGTGAATTGTGCGGTTTGGATGTGGTAGGGTTTACTCAGCAGGCTTTGTTTTTGATGGCGTTGGGTTTGGGCGATCGTATTGCTTCTCTGTCTACAAATGATGCGGAAGTATTGGATGTGGCAACGTTTTTGCGCCGACGGGAGGCTTTGCATCAATTGATCGATCCGATGGGTTTGGGGGGTTTTGGGGTTTTGGTGCAGTGTAAGGGGTTGAGGGAGGAGGAGAAGGGGAGAATATTGAAGGGTTTGATGGTGCCTGATTAGTGATTAAAAGTTTAATTTCCACTAATCTCCACCAGTGGTTCACCTGCTTTCAATATCTCCAAAGCTTCAGGTAATGTTGCACTTAAAATCTCTCGCAACCGAGCGTTTGATGTATTGCCGCACGTCAACCAAATAATCTGTGGCGGTGAACCCAGGCGATCGACCAAATCAACAAAGTCACTATCTTTAGTCATTACGATAACTCCCTGCGCTCTCGATGCCTCAAAAATTTCAGGATCTTCGGCATCTCTCAAGCCAATCTCGCGCAAGCCTACTGCTGTGACACCAAATGTGTTTGTAATCCAGGTTGCGATCGCCGGTGACAGATGTGCATCTACCCAAATTATTGTCATGCAACCAATACCGGATGATTGAGTTTGCGCGAAGCATACAAAAGAGATGCTTTCAGATCGTCAGCTTCAAGATCGGGCATTTCTTCTAGTATTTGTTCCGCACTCAAACCAGCCACAAATAAGTCCAGTACGTCTGATACCCGAATTCTCATGCCGCGAATGCAAGGGCGACCGCCGCACTGTCTAGGATTAACCGTGATCCTTGCGAATAGCTCCGACATTAAAGTTAGCTCCTACAACGCTTAGTTATAGTATGAATGAGAGCGCTCGTAATTGTTAATAACTGGATTCCCATGATTATTAACTAATTAAGCTTTACCAATTACCTTGGTCATCACTTAAGCGCACTGACTCAGTGGCGGAAATTCCCATTTTCCCGAATATAAAGTAGATGGTAGCTTTAAACAATAGGCAGCAGGAATCACCTCGATCAACCACCAATTAAACATATCTCGTTGAGCCGCAGCAAAACCAGAAATAGCATCTCCGGTAATGGCATCATACAAAATATCCAAGATGGCATTATAGGCTGTTTTGCTGTTGAGTGTTTGCAGCAAGCCGTAGAAGATATTATAAGCTTCGTTACTAGCTTGATATTTTCCGATTTTGTTGATATTAGGAAACAACGTATCAGCCCAAGTTTCTGGGATTTCACAACTATTCTTCAGCCAACAAGATACAATTCCTTCAACGATATCAGCTTTGTGTTCTTCAGGAAAGTAATGTTTAATAGTCGGTTTAGCGGCTAATGCTATTCCATAAGCCATATAGACGTATCGCTGATGGGATATTGCATCATTAGGCATTCCAAAGGCTGTCATTACTTCTACAAAAGCTTCTTCTACATTGCACTTTCCACCTCGTTCGTATAAATCGTCATATTTTCTGTCCCAAACCGTCTGAAGTGTTTGCTGTAATTGCTCTGGAATAGTTAAGTTGCTGGGCAATTTAAAATCGGTGTAGTGACCTAGAGCAAACTTTATCATTGACTTTCCCTCCTTATGTATTTTCCTCGATCGTCAACCAAGATCGAGCTAATTTTAAGACTAATATCACCTCCATTGTACCTTACCCAGAGAAGCCAGTAAAGCCTTCCTTGGCTCTACTGGCTTTTTATCCTATATTTCTACGGATATGGCTCCTCGTAGAAGATAATCACTTCAATGTTGGGGAACCACCTAGCAAAGTCTTCATCGCAGGTAGTGTTGCAGCCCGAACACATATCCATCTCCGTGTAAATGTAAAGCCTTCCTGTCGCCTCAGAAGGTACACTATCTCGTTCCAACTCTGCTGCAAGTGCATTGAAGAGCTTGTACTCCGCGTGTTTTTCATTGAAATTATTAGGGAATGCTGCTCTGTCAATCCTTGCCTGAAAAAACAACTTTGGCCCATTGTCTTCGCCTGGAATATTGAGAGGCTTTTTCTTGCTGGTAGCTTCTTCGCTATAAAGTCTACCCATTGCGAGTTCTAGTTTGGCAACCGCAGCATTACCAGAACTGGGTTTTCCAATATGCCTCGATCGAACATCTTGAGCCTCAGTCCGCAGTTCCTCTACCATATCCCGATGGCAATCAAGTATCTCTTGGGGATACTGGTAATGACGTGCGTTTCTATAGGGGTTTCCTGTAGTTAAGTTTTATTTCACGCGAGGTATTTTATTTTTTTATAAAAATTTGCATATAACCTGACTTAGACATAAGCTTAAAGCCTCGTCTGACTCAGGTATTTTAATTCTACTACACTTTCAAATTAACTGCAAACTCTGCTCCCACACCTCTAATTCAGCCCATTTTAATCGTTGTTGAATTGACATTTCCTGCAACTTTTTACTCATTTCATATAAATCCACTTGCGGATAATCCCCCTTAAATAGCGGAATTAAAGCCTCCACAACAGCAGCGATTCCCTGCGGCGGCACTGCATTGCCAATCTGCCGCCGCACTTCAGTCGTAGAACCTTCAAAAACAAAATCATCTGGAAATGTTTGCAATCTTGCCCTTTCACGATTTGTCAAAGAACGCGGTTCTAAATAATGATAACCCCAAGTCCCGCCACCTCCACCAGCAATGATTGTCGAGGATGGTCTATCTGGATGAATTCGCCGATAAACGTGACTGATCATGCCTTTGACATAGTAGGGACTATCCTTGGGAATATCAGAGAAATTGCCTCCCGGTTTAATTCGATTTAAAATTTCCACGGTGCGGGATTGAATTTTATGATGTTTGTTATTGTCAAGAACTGCTTCCACATTTTTGAGTGCTTCGCCCGCAGTTCGATAAGGATTTTTGCGATTTTGACCGTATTCTGGCTGAGGATGCACAAAGTTAAATCCTGTATCCATCCGAATGCCAACTAATAACACTCTTTGGCGAAATTGGGGAACTCCGTAATCAGCAAAGTTGTAGAGTTTAGGTTTAACTAAGTAGCCCGGAGCGATACTTTCAAAGTCGTAGATTATTTGTTTTATTGCTTGATAATTATTTGCACTTAATAAGCCTTTGACGTTTTCTGCTACAAAAGCTTTGGGCTTTTTTTTATTTACAAAATCGAGAAAGTATGTATATAAATTACCTCGGGTTCCTTCAAGTCCCGGACGTTTCCAAATTAGGGAGAAATCTTGACAGGGGAACCCTCCTATACATATTTCTGCTTCGGGAACTTGTACAATGTCTATATTTTCTATGCTGTCGTTGATGATGACATCAGCAATGTTTCTGCTGAATGTTTGGCAGGCGTATTTATTGGAGTCGATCGCCCAAACTACCTCAAATCCGGCTTGGTGGAATGGCAAATCCATGCCGCCGCAACCAGAAAATAAGGATATGAGTCGCGGTTTTTTTGTCCAGGCGATCGGCTGGAGACGTTCGATTAACATAGGAGTGTAAAGTTAGCCAAGGGCGGGCTGGATGCCGGCACCACAAGAGTGTCATCATACCAAAACCCGATCGAACTCGACTCATCAATTGATATTTCACTCTTCATCATCTAACTCGATTCCAGCTTGACGCAGTTTTTCGGCCAATTTTTCAGCGCGCAGTCGTTCGCGATCGGCTCGTTCTTCCGACCACAGCAACAACTCGCCTTCTGCATCCCACCATCTCAACCAACAGCCTGTTCTCCCTTCGTGCGTTCCTTCCCAAATACCTAAAAACAAATCTAATCCCGGTATCCAATAACGTCCGTTTTCATCAGGTTTTTGCAAGTTGTAGTGATCTGATTCTAAAGCGTAAACTTCTAAATGACCTGTTTTTGCTCGGAATATGACGTATCTGGGGACTTTGATTACTTGCTCGTAAAAATACCACTTTCCCACCCGCGAGGTAAATTCAACGGAGTATTCTTCTCCATAGGTTTCTGAAAGAAACTCCATCACGATTTGGGGGATGGTTCCTTCTGTGTGTGGCGTGTAACTACGGCGGACTTGAGAGATATTTTTTGGATTGACGGGTTTCACGTACATCCAATCTGGTGCTTTGCAGATAATACGCTGTTCGTCGCTGCTTGAACCTGGGAAACTTATGCCGGCACACAAGGCAAAGTTGGAAACAATTAAGGCATCCTGCATTAATTCAGGAAATGCTGTTAGCGGCTGGCGCAAAGCGGCGGCTAATAATGGTTGGCTTTCGTCTTCCACGGGGTCGTCGGGTAGTTGAAAATCTTCTGGTAGTAGCGGCCAGGTGATTGTGAGTTTTGTTTCTGGGTTTTTAGTTGTTACAGACATAGTTTATCAGAGGTTAAATGTTTTAATGCTTAAATTATATCTCTTGGTTTTTGGGATTAATGTTAATGGCTTAATGACGAGGCAGAGCCTCTGGATATGCGTTACCGGGCAGAGCCTGGTAACGAGAGGATGGGAATTCAAAGTCCCCCTTAAGAAGGGGGATTTAGGGGGATCTAGACTGGGCTAAAACCGAGAGTTCTAAGGGTTGTTAATTTTGTGCTGTAGTTCGCCAGTCATTGCTAGTAGTTCCGATTGCCCGATCGCACTTTGTTTACCACTCGCCAACCACTTCAATTGTACCGTCTCGTTTTCAGCTTCCGCATCTCCCAAAACTAAACAGGCAACTGCACCGCTTCTGTCGGCTCTTTTAAACTGTTTCCCGAAAGCACTAGCACTCAAATCTATCTCTACACTAAACCCGGCACTTCGCAATTTTTGAGCTAACAATACCGATTGCTGTTCTGCTTTTTCGCCCCTGGATACCAAATAAAAATCCAACTTTTGCGCGGGCAAAGGTTGCAACTTTTGCAGCAAGATAATCAACCTTTCGATACCCATTGCCCAACCGACTGCCGCCGTATCTGGGCCGCCCAATTCCTTGACTAAACCGTCGTAGCGGCCGCCTCCGCAAACTGTTGCTTGCGCTCCCAAATCGTCGGATATAATTTCAAAGGCGGTGTAGGTATAGTAATCTAAACCGCGCACTAATCTGGGATTTAACTGATAGCTAATTCCTAAATTTGTGAGCATAAGCTGCACTTGCTCGAAGTGCGATCGCGATTCCTCTCCCAAATATTCTAAAATGCTCGGCGCACCAGCTACAATTTCTTGAGTGCGCTGATTTTTGCTGTCCAATATCCGCAGCGGATTGCGAGTCAAGCGATCTTGAGAATCCGCGTCTAATTCGTCTTTGTGCGGTGTAAAATAATCGATCAAAGCTTGTCGGTAATTTTGTCGATCTTGCTTATTTCCGACAGAATTAATATCGAGGCGCAAATTTTTTAAACCCAGGGTTTGCAGGATGTCGCAGGCGATCGCAATTACTTCGACATCCGCACGAGGATTCGCACTCCCCAAGACTTCCACGCCAATTTGATTGAACTGCCGCTGTCTTCCCTCTTGCGCGCGTTCGTAGCGAAACATCGGCCCCGCATACCACAGGCGCTGCACGTCTCCCGCCGCGTACAAACTGTTTTGAATAAAAGCTCGGACTACTCCGGCGGTGCCTTCTGGACGCAAAGTAGTCGATCGATCGCCCTTATCCTTAAAAGTGTACATTTCTTTGCCTACGACATCGGTAGCTTCGCCGATGCCGCGTTCAAATAAAGATGTCTGTTCAAAAATTGGCGTCCGAATTTCTCGATAAGCCGCTTTTTTCAAAATTGTTCTAGCGACTTCTTCTATATTTTGCCAGTATTGAATTTCAGCGGGCAAAATATCCCGCGTTCCCGGTAAAGTTTTAATTGCACTCATTCATTTTGTTAGTCTGTTGTCAGTAGTCATTAGTAATTAGTCATTAGTAATTAGTCATTAGTAATTAGTCAACAGTTAACAGTCAACAGCTAACAATTCCCAATTCCCAATAACTAATGACTTAATAATTCCCAAGCTCCGTAACGATCGCCATAATAAGCCAAAATGCGATCTACTCGCTCGCGACCTGCCAAATCGAACCCTTCAGGATACTGTATCCACAAACCCCCAATTTGGCTGTCGCTGTAATCAAACCGCTGCGACTGCTGCGGAATTAAATCGGCTTGCACCCCTTCAACTTGACGCAAATGGACCGCCACTTCGCGATACACCGCCAACGGCAATCCAGGGCATTGAATTTGATAGCGGAGTTGTTTTTCTTGTGCCGTTTGCATCATTTCTTTGCCTGTCCCCAACCTGATCCCCTACTTAAGATACTTCTTTATCGATCGGCCCCGGTAGAGGGCAGCAGTTAATATTGTCCAAACATACCTTTCCCCACTGCAACGCCCAGCGTACAAGCGTAACTCGATTGTCAGCGCGCGTTTTGTTCAAGATATTGCTAATGTGGTTGTCAACTGTACGCTTGCTAATCTCTAACTTTTCGGCGATTTTCTCATTAGTCAATCCCGCCGCTACTAACTCTACCACTTGCAATTCTCTGTCCGACAGCGTGACAGGGGTCCCAGAGACACTCCCACTCATAAATTTTTCCTATGTCTGCATATTTACCTATCTACAATTCTAAAGGATGAGGGATCGAGTATGAAGACAAAATTAAATTTGCTGTGCTACTTTTTCGGGCGCAAAGCACAAACTCACTTGCAGAATCGCCTGGAGTGCAAACCCAGCCCCGACACAGCAAGACGCGCAGCCACTCGCACTGCTTGTGCGTCGGGTGCCGGATGCTGCCTTTACCTGCCCCTATCTGACATCCGGGCCCAACCTGCAGATGTTTGCGCGTCAAACAACTAACTGATACGCCCGCACTATACTTCAGTTTTAAGGGAGTAAGTGCCAGTATCGATAGGTCTGATATTATAGGAGCAGCCATTAAAAAATAGCTTGCAATTTTTCTGGGACGGGTTAAAAATCATTATTGACCTGTCTACTGCTGGTCTAAAATCTCAAATCTCAAATCTCAAATTCCTATGACTTATCCTCGCGTTCTGTGTCTGGGTGAACTTTTATTTGATTGTTTAGCAGACAAACCAGGAGTATCTCTCGAAGAGGTAGAATCTTGGACGGCATATCCCGGCGGTGCTCCTGCTAATGTTGCCTGTGCTCTGGTTAAATTGGGGACGGCGGCGGGATTTATCGGTGCTGTAGGTGGGGATGAATTGGGGAATTCCCTAGTGCAGGTATTGCAAGAAGTAGGGGTTGATATCGCTGGAGTGCAGCGGCATCCGAGTGCGCCGACGCGGCAAGTTTATGTCTTGCGGAATCAAGCGGGCGATCGAAATTTTGCCGGTTTTGGCGAATTCAATACTGCAGATTTTGCCGACACCCGTCTCCTCGCTGCAAAACTACCCGAGGAGCTGTTTGAAAATGCCGAATTTTTAGTGCTAGGCACTTTAGAATTAGCTTATCCTGAAAGTCGAGAGGCGATCGCCCGATCGCTCGAACTAGCAGAACAGTACGACGTTAAAATTATACTTGACATCAATTGGCGTCCAGTGTTTTGGCCAAATCCAGACGAAGCAAAAGCGCACATTAGAAAAATATTAAAAAAAGTTGATTTTGTCAAGTTATCTGAGGAAGAAGCCGAATGGTTGTTTGCAACTACCGACGCTGGAGCTATTACCTACCGCCTCGATTCTGTAGAAGGCGTTTTGGTGACTGCGGGCGAGAAAGGTTGCGCCTATTGTATCTCGGAAAATGAAGGAAAAATCCCCGCCTTTACAGTAGATGTTGAGGATACAACAGGTGCCGGCGACGCATTTCTGGCTGGTTTTGTACGCCAATTGTGCAAGCATGGAATCAAGAATTTAGCAGATCCAAAAATAGCCCAAAAAATTGTAACTTATGCGAGTGCGGTAGGTGCGATGACAGCTATGAAACCCGGGGCAATTAGATCTCAACCAACCGCCGCTGAAGTAGAAGCTTTCTTGTATTTGTACAAAAATTAGCACCCCGAACCTATAAGCCGGGAAACGGAGAGGGGGCTAAATGTGGTTCAGAAGCCCGGTTAATCCGAAAAAAAAAATAACTCTTATACTAAATCCGCGTTAAAAACCCTCGATCGGACTAGGCGTTTGAAATCGCTACTATACAAACTCTCATCCTAGCTGAGAGAAACTAAGAAATCAAGGGATATTTAAGCCAGATTTGGTATTATACAGCAGATTCGACGTTTATGAAGTACACCCCAGATAGATCGACCCCCGTAGGGACACGGCATTGCCGTGTCCCTACACTTCATAAACCTGGAATACGCTGTAGGTTTTATTGCGGGCCATTAACCGCACATCAGATGATTTCTAATTTGGCGCAAGATTATCTCTAGCGGTTGCGAAGCATCTATGATAATTGCATCTTCTGGTTCTTCGAGAGTGTCTAACTGACTTAACAACAAGTCTGCTTTCATGTAGTGATTTTCGCGACTTGTTAACCGGGCTATTAATAGCTGAAAAGAACATTTGAGATAAACTATTTTCATCCGCTGTTGGTCGCGGCAGAGCATTTCGCGGTAAGATGCTTTTAAAGCAGAACAAGCCAACACGACATTTTTATTTTCTAACAGCCACCTGTCTATTGCAGCTTGCAATTGTAAAAGCCAAGGAAGGCGATCCGCATCTTCTAAAGGAATGCCCCGACTCATTTTCTCGATATTAGCTGATGGGTGAAAATCGTCGGCATCGCTGAAATCCCAATTGAGAGATTGCGCCAGCAACTTGCCAACAGTAGTTTTGCCAGAACCGGATACTCCCATCACGATCGTAATCATGGCACCTATTTACCGAATACTTGCAATTTTATCAAGTTGTGCGATCGACAAACCGGGTTTCTTAAGTTGCCGGATGAATTCTACCACCCTAAAAAATTCAATAAACCCGGTTTATTTTTGATTCTCGATCAAATTTCTTCCATAGTGGGTTTAATGAAATTATAAGCCAAAACGCCGATAATTCCACCAATCACTGGGAATACAATAAACGCCCACAACTGTTGGATTGCCCATCCGCCTTGAAAAAGTGCGACACCGATACTTCTAGCTGGGTTAACTGAAGTATTGGTTACGGGAATTCCGATTAAGTGAATCAACACCAGCATCAAGCCGATGGGAATTCCGCCCAAACCGACGGGATATTTGGGATGGGTAGTACCCATGATTGTAAATAACAGAAAAGCAGTCAGTACAATTTCCGTCAAAGCTGCTGCCAAAAGTCCGTAACCAGTGGGAGAATGTTCTGCAAAACCGTTAGAAGCAAATCCCGAAGCCGCCGCATCAAAACCAGGTTTTCCTGATGCTATCATGTACAAAACAAGACCGCCTAAAATTCCCCCTACAATCTGACCTCCTATATAATAAGGAAGCAAAACAGCATCGATCAGTTTGGCAACTACTAAACCGATGCTTACCGCCGGATTAATGTGGCATCCCGAGATCGGGCCGATCGTATAAACCATGATTAAGAGGGACAGGCCAAAGGCGATCGACACTCCCAAAAAGCCGATTTTGTCTCCAGCTAAAACCGCACTGCCACATCCACCTAATACCAACACAAAAGTACCAAAAGCTTCAGCAACCCCAATCTTTATTTTTTTGTTCATACTCACAATTATCTGAAGTTTACGATCGAGCAATTTCGCACCCAGACGAATTCTAATTATAAAAAGTAGAACTCGAATTTGTTTCATGCAGAGGAACAATGCTAATGGAAATCATTAGCATTGTGTAGCTCTAACTTTCATAAATTTTATGGGTTTAAACTGAGACTGTGTAATTTGGAATCGATAAATTAGCTCAAACATACTCTATTGTAGAAAAAATGTCAACATAGAGTTAATTATTTGTATAAATTGTGCAATCTTCTGTATTCTATTCACAATAATTAACTTGACTTCTTCCCTAATTATGCGATCGTAATTTTACTTATTGTTGCTGATTATCCGATCGCACCTGCAGCTAAAACATCACTGCTAACCGGCTGGTACATCGGGCCTTGGAAAGGGCGAAAGTCTCGCCAATCGGCGGTCATTTTGCACAGCAAGCGGAACTGTAGCGGCGTTGGGGGTTGGTTGAGGCGATCGACTTCTACGCGAACCAATTCTCGATCCTGCGAGATAATTTGAAAAATATCCTCCCAAAGATAGCGCGGACAATAGCCTACAATCCCGCGATCTTTCGTACACAGAAGCAAAGCAGAGGAATCGTGCGGATTGTGAAATGCGTGCGCTAAATACAAAAGTTCGCCCACTTGAAGCCGATTAATCCGTTCAATTGCCGACTTTGAAAGGTATCGCAGTCCATCTGCCAAAAAATGGATACAGTAACGTCCATTTTCATCCGGTTCGGGACAGGGGAATACCTCAAATTTATCAGTTACCCGTTTCCCTCCGCTGCGGGCCAATAAAGCAATTGGGTCATCTTCGTGTTGAGGGATATTCAACCACTGTACAAATTCAGGGTAGTCAGGGCGCGATCGCGGCATCACTCGATTGGAAAACAAGGGAAACAGTTTCTGTGAAGTGTAAACATTATTGAAATCAGGGAAAGATGGCAAGGGCAGAAACCCGCACTTAAGTTTCGCCTCTAGAACACCATTTGTATAATTGAACTGGTATTCTTTACCGTTAAATGTCAATCGACCAATCGGAAACCAAGAACCGCTGCCCGGGTCTTGCCAAGCCAAAAATAGTGTTTTCAAAGCAAATCTCCTGTCAATTAAACTAGGTGGCGTACCTGATCTTTACTTTGAATTGGTCAGAATTTTTTGCAATTCTTGCCGAGTTTTACCGTCGATTATCTCTTTGCCAACATTGGGTTTGCTGACATTCACTCGGACAAAATCAATACCGTCTTTTTCGGTAAACTTCCGATCGCCATCCGAGTCTTTTCTAATAGTGAGAAAAATTCCGCCGCTATTTTCATCAAATACCCAACTCATTAACTGGGTATCGGGCGGAGTTATTGCCTGAAGCGATTTGCCTCCCAAGTTAGATAAATATCCAATAATTGCGTCCGCCCTGTCAAGTTTGCCATCAGCATTTGTATCGCTATCTATGATATGAAATAACAGCAACTGATTCTGAGGCTTGCTGGATACTTTCTTGGAGCGATTTTGCTTTGGTTGATTTGTTTGTACATTTCCCTCGCTTGGATTTTCGGGTTCTTGTTTACCTAACAAATATTCAAATTTGGATATTAACGCTTTTCTGTTTAATAAAATATTAGATTGTCCGCTATTTTTGTTATAAAAAATCATATTATAACCAACTATCCCGCTGCCTCTAGACTCTTCATAAGAATCGTATAGTGGTGATACAGTGGGAAATCCCGCTTGTTTTTCATCGCCAGATAAAGTAACGGGAATCATCATATATTCTGATTCATAGTCAAATATCAAACCGCCGTAACCTACCTGCAACAATGTTGGCTTTTCTGCAACCTTTTGTGCTTGAGTTACTGTCGTAGTTGAACTGCATGATAGGGCAACAGCTAATAAGACAAATGCAGCAGACATCTTGCGTAAAATCTGATGAGTCACCATAATTTTTTACCTTTGAGATAGATAGTTATTTGGATTTTATTCTAGTTATCGTGTCTACATCATTCATACAGATTTGTAGGGGTAGTGCCAAGAGTTCCTACCCCCGATCTGGGCAACCACGGGGGGATTGCCCCTATTTTATACGAATTCGCGCGGATCTGTGACGTGACCAGTCAGCGCAGACGCCGCCGCCGTGTAAGGCGAAGCTAGATAAACTTGCGCTTCTTTGTTCCCCATCCGACCGGGAAAATTGCGGTTAGTTGTAGACACGCAAATTTCCGGTTCGTTCATCCGCCCGAAAGTATCTTTCGGCCCGCCCAAACAAGCGGCGCAAGAAGGCGCTGCGGGTTCGATGCAGCCGGCAGCTAAGAAGATTTCCGAAAGTGTTTGACCTTCGTATTTTGTGACAAACAAATCTTCGTAAACTTTCTGAGTTGCTGGTACTAAATAAGTCGGAACTTTGACTTGATTTCCTTTCAGAATGCGGGCGGCATTCAGGAAGTCGGAGGTTTTGCCGCCGGTGCAGGAACCGATGTAAACTCGATCGATTTTGACATCGCGGCAGTTGCGGGCTAACTCGCGGTTGTCCGGGGAGTGCGGTTTGGCGACGACTGGTTCTAATTTGCTGACATCGTAGGTGCGATCGCTATAAAACTTAGCATCCCCATCGCTGTAAAATGAATCGAAGGGTTTGTCAGTCCGCGAAGTAACGTAATCAAACGTAGTTTTGTCGGGCGCAACCGTGCCGTTTTTACCGCCAGCTTCAATCACCATATTGCACAGCGTCATCCGTTCTTCCATCGTCAAACGCTCAACTGTATCGCCGGCAAATTCCATCGTCCGGTAGTTAGCACCAGCCACGCTAATATCACCAATAATCTGCAAAATCAGGTCTTTTGCTAACAAATAATCCGGCAGTTCGCCGTTGAGTACAAAGCGCATCGTCGCCGGAACTTTAATCAGCAATTTGCCGGTTCCCATGATAAAAGCCGCGTCTGTATTGCCGATACCGGTGGCAAATTGTCCGAAAGCGCCGGCATTGCAGGTGTGGGAATCGGTGCCGAAGAGCACTTCGCCCGGTCGCGTGTGGCCTTCTTGTGCTAGGGCGATGTGGCAAACTCCTTTATAGTCGGGGTTGGCTTTGAAGTCCGATCGATCCGTGATGTCGTAAAAGTATTTTATCCCTTGTTCGGCGGCAAAATCGCGGAGAATATCGACGTTGCGGTTAGCGCGTTCGTCGTTGGTGAAAATGTAGTGGTCGGGAATGAGGACGATTTTGTCGGGGTTCCAGACTTTAGCATTCTCACCGAATTCGCGTTTGAAAACGCCGATGGTGCCGGGCCCGCAGACATCGTGGGTCATCAACACGTCTGTTTCTACCCAAATATTTTCTCCGGGCTCAACTTTAGTGCGGCCTGATGCTTTAGCTAAGATTTTTTCGGTCAGGGTCATTCCCATAGTGCGATCGCTCTTTTTTATTAGATGCTACATAGTGTATTGTAAGCGAAACATTATCTTAAAATAGAAATTATCAGGTTTCAAAAATCGGGAGTAATGACGATGACCTTGCTGACGTTACCCCTACAAGTTAATCTCGATCGCGTTCAATTTACCGATGAGCAGTTTTATCAACTCTGTCTCAGTAATCCTGAATTGACGATCGAGCGCGATGCTAAAGGAAGGTTAATTGTGATGTCTCCAGTTGGCGGCGATAGCGGTAGTCGCGAGATGGCTATCGGCGGTGAAGTTTATATTTGGAATCGCAAAACCCAACTAGGTAAGGTGTTTAGTTCTTCCACGCTATTCAAATTGCCCGGTGGAGGATCTCGTTCTCCTGATGTAGCATGGGTGGAATTGTCTCGCTGGGAAGCACTGACTCCAGAACAACGACAGAAATTTCCCCCCATCGCGCCGGATTTTGTCATTGAACTGCGATCGCGATCGGATAATCTGCAAACCTTACAAGATAAAATGCTGGAATACCTGCAAAGTGGGGTGCGCTTGAGTTGGTTGTTTAATCCACAGAATCAGCAGGTAGAAATTTATCGACAGGGACAAACAAAAGAGGTTCGCTCTTTACCAACACAACTTTCTGGAGAAGATGTTTTACCTGGATTTGTGCTGGAATTTCCATTGTTTACCGACTGAACGAAATGTCGATGGCAGCGACTATTACAAAATTATGCGTAATGTTATGCGTTGTTAAATAATCATAAGTGACGAGCGGGATGTAAAGTATATTAAACATCTACCTAATTTAAACATTCAGTTTGGACGAAAGCAGAATTTTGTAATAATTTTTGGAAAGGTTGATTGGAGGAATTATTATGATTTGTGACAAATTTCGGTTCTATCGTTCAGACTATGCAGAGCTAACATTCAAATGCCAGCAGATTAAGCAGCGTAATGTAAAGTTTTCAAAGTTTCTGAAGCCATATCCTAATCGTTTAATTAGCTTTAACCGATTATTAATTCCTTCCACTGCACCACTGGTCGTGCGATTGTCAAAGTATCCCGTTATTTCACCAAACCAGCGCTTAATCGTTCCCACACTGTTCGCTCTCGTTCGTCTCTGCATCCACCAGCCAAGAGAGCAACTTAAATGTGCCTTCCGACCAGTCTTTTGCCGTCTCAAAGATATTTATAAAAGCCTCTTTCTGTTGATGCCTTGTGACCAGCAATGGTGAAACTTGCTTCACTTCTTCTAACTTTAAGCGCTGTCTCTCTGTCAAGCTCTCCTCGGGCTTAAGAATGGCATACTTGCTTTGTTTTAATGCCTGCTTAACTCGCATTTTCTCCGGTTGGTCTGGCATCGCGAGCGCCGCTTTTTTCTGCTTGATAATTGTCTTGTTTAACTCCTATCCAACCAGCTTCATGACATGGAATCGATCGGCAATGATATTCGCATCAGGCATCATTTTCTGCACCAAGCCTCGATAATTGCCTGACAGGTCAATACTGACTTCAATAATTTGATTAAGCACCGCTTGACCCCATCCTTTCAGGACTTCCTTGATATCTTTATGTTTTCTGGAACAGACAAATCCTACGGGTACACGACGATCTAAATCAACCAAAATTGTAATATAGTTATTCTCACCTTTGTGTAAAGCAATTTCATCCATTCCCAGCCGTTGTAGGCCCGTCAAGTCAATCACCAGTTTTTTGGGGCTAATATACTCAACGATTGACCACACTTCTTCATCGGTTAAATCGTTTTGTTGCCCGACATTATGGAGGTCGCTATGAATCACTTGTTGGACAATCATTTCGGCAAATCGGTCGGTGTGGAGAGCGATGTTTACCGACAAAATCGAGTTCCTCACTAAACGGTTTTCCACAAGTCGTACACTTGAATTGTCGCCGATTTACTTTTAACAATACTAGCCGCCCCATTAGGCTTAAATCTCGCACGTAATACCCATGATTTTGATGCAGATGGGTGCTCGGGATTTGACAGCGGGGACAGACCGCTTTCACCTGATGAGCCTCAACTTCAAGAATGATTTTGTCATCGAAAAGATGGTAGTCTTCAACGTCGATTCCCGGCAAACCTAATAGTTTAGTGAAAAGGGGTTGCATAGATGTCCTATTCTGTAACTAAAGATACATTAGCATAGCAGTTCCGATAGCTCCCAGTTTTTCAACCCAAGGAACCTCCTCATTAGCGCTAGATAATTCGGCTCAATTTCTCGGTGTTCGCAGTGATGCGGCCAACATCTCGCGGCTCGTTTATAGCAGTTCTGAGGGCGATCGGGCTGTGGGCATCAATTCTCTCAGTATTGCTGAAGCAGTGCTAGAACCTAGCAGTATGGCTGCCACGATCGTTGCAGGATTAGGCTTGTTTGCCTTCAAGATTAAGAAACGCCTAGCTAAGGGTTTTTTACAGCGCTAGGTGTTGGAAGCGATCGCATTTTTCCAAAAAGCGCGATCGCCTCCCATGTAGAAATTTATATTTTGCGGATTAAGTAATAAAATTTTTTCCTGACAGAAAGCAACCAGGGTACAAGCCCCCGATAAGTCCCTGGGGTCGCTTTTTTCAATCTCAAATCTCAAATGGATTGACTGTCACTTTATTTTTCGCCGAGCGCTAATCTCTACAATACCCTATACTGCCTTTAACACAAAAATAAAATTTATGCAAGTCACTCGATTATGCGACTGGTAACTAACAGCTAGCGAGTGTTATTAGTTAGTGATTACTTAAGAAAAGCCACTTAAATCAGGGACTGTCAAAAAATTTCAGAGTGCATTTCTACAGTTGTAGACCTCAACAAGAGTGAAATGAGCTAGATACCCGCACTGCAAGGGTATCTTGTTTCGTGATTCTCACCCTGTATGCCAATGGAGATACTTCCCATGAATTCCCAGACACAAAAGCGTCAGCGCGCAGTTATTTTGACATCAGAAGGTATTGATAAATTCCCAGCAGCAAAAGCTGATGCCAAAAGTTACCAAAATTGCTACCAAGATTCTACTCTCGAAGTCGAGAGCGATCGCACTGGCAAGGAACCAGATACTTTAATTAACGTAATAGTCAAACAAATCTTGGATCGGGTAGGGGCGATAGTTGTGGAGATTGCAGGGCAAGTGCAATTCATGACTCAACGGGCAGAAGAACTTTTGAGCCAGTATTTTTTACCCCACATCCCATATTCATTGCCAGAATCCTTACAACATTGGTTCAAGGATCAGATTGCGCGACTCAAGTTCAACGGAGATGTTCCATCTCGCTGTTTACCATTGCACATTCAACAAGCAGGAAGACAGTTGAGCGTCCGTCTGATTCCCGATCCCATCAAGGAGCAATATCTGTTGCTATTGGAGGAAGAAGAACTGCAATCTTTCTCTATTTCCGCCCTGGAATTGCTAGGACTCACCAAACGCGAGGCGGAGGTTTTATTCTGGATTACCAAAGATAAAAGCAATGCAGCAATCGCTAAAGTTCTCGGTTGCAGTGAAGGAACAGTGCGAAAACATCTTGAGCATCTTTACGGGAAACTAAGCGTACAAACCCGGACTGCTGCTGTAATGGTTGCTCTGGAAAAGTTGGGGTTATTAAAAGCCGAATCTGTTGCAATATCTTCATAATCCTATACGCAGATCGTCGTATTGTTGCCCGAGTTGATGTTGAAGAGAATTAGAGCATACACAAAGAAAGCAAACAGCATCACCGCAGTTGCTGTTTGCCTGAAGTATCTAATTGACCACAACTAAAACCTAATTGAAGGCGACAAGATTATGGCAAACCATGAATTGATAGAACTCGACTACGATCCTTTGGAATTCCTAGATGGGGAGGGACTAGCCACCTTGGTTAGTCCAGAAGGTGTTGCGGAAGTAGCCGCAGCAGATCAGGAGATGGCAGCAACTTTAGAACTGCATGAAGCCCTCTCCGGTTGCTTTAACATCATTGGACCGATCGCAATTTGCTATTCCAAAGTTGGCGATGGCTTTAAAGTCTGCCTGAAACTGGCAGGACTTGAGGTAGCCTGCGCCAATATAGGTCTCAATAAGTGCCAGACACTTCAAGGGAATATCCTTTTAGCTAAGGCATCAATTCAAATGTGTTTGCAAGGTAAGTGTCTGACTTATAAAGCACAGGCTTGTTATCGGACGACTCCTTTTTCCTCGTGGAAGTGTGTTTCTAAGAGCGGCACGATTATCTGCTTGTAGCTAGCTTTTTTGCCGGAAACCCCACGCCATACGCCATAAACGCAAGGCTTGGCGCTGGGGTGTAAGCCCAGATTTCTCACGCTACAGGCTTGTGAGAAAAAGCTATGCCAAAAACAGGCCAAATTTGTTGCAATGTCTTCACAATCCTGTACGCGGATCGTCGTATTGTTCGCAAAGTTTATTTGGAAGACTATTAGATTAAACGCTGTTATCCAGCGTTCGATCGCAGCTCGAAAAAAGAGCACAAAATACGGCAACTCACGAGCGATTTTAGTTTGATTCCAACCTACTTTACATTTTAAGGAGATGACATGGATTCCATTAAATTGCAAGCAGCAATCGAGCTAGCGGGTGCCTCTTGGCAAGCTGGCGAAACGAGCATGACTCAGCTTTCAGATGCCGAAAAGCAACTGCGCCTCGGTTATACGCCTGGGCCTAACGAACCATCTTTTGAAGAACAAGAGCAGATTGCCAAGATCAATCAGGAAGTCTTTAAGTCGGCACAGATTAAAGGCGAGACAGCAGGCTATCCCGCTAGCTTCGATATGCGGACAGGTGGATTTGTGACATCAGTCAAAGACCAAGGTTCTTGCGGTTCTTGTGTGGCGTTTGGTACTGTGGCAACGATCGAAACCACCATTCGCCGCATTCGCAACAATCCGGCGCTGGCGATCGATTTATCCGAAGCTCACTTGTTCTACTGCTATGCCCGCGCCCTAGGACGTAACTGCGGGAACGGTTGGTGGGTGCCACCCTCAATGGATTCTGCCAAAACAGGACTCGCCATCGAAGCTTCTTACCCTTACACCGCAGCCGATCAAAATTGCAGCAACCTCGCGAGTAACTGGCAAAGTAGCGCCGTTAAAATTAGCGGGTGGCATGAGATTAAATCGATCGCAGATATGAAGGAATGGCTTTCCACTCGCGGCGCGTTGGTAGCTTGCTTCACTGTCTACACAGATTTCTTCGCTTACAAAAGCGGCATTTATCGCATGGTTAGCGGCAAGGTTGAGGGTGGTCACTGTGTCTCGATCGTGGGTTACAACGACACCGAAGGCTATTGGATTGCCAAAAATAGCTGGGGACAGAACTTTGGTGAGAATGGCTTTTTCCGCATCGCTTACGGGCAGTGCGGGATTGACTCCAGTATGTTCGCGGTGGATGGCATCGTTGAAACCGGCTGGTTGTCAAATGTGAAAATTCTCGGACTCTGGACAAATAATGCCGATCGCAATGCTTATGTCTATGTCAGCGAAGGCATCGGCTGGAGAAAACTCTCTGATGCTAGCGATGAAACAAACCTGGATATGTTGATTCAGCTTGCTGCGTCTAAAGCCGGCGATCGTGCAGTCAGCCTCTATCAAGAGAACGGGATCATCAAAGAAATTTACGCCTGGTAATTTACGCCTGGTAAAAAACAGCAGACTTGAGACGATCGTCCAAAATCCCAAGTCCAACAATTAACGATACGCTTCTAGAGATTAAGGAACGACCATGACTTATTCCAGCAATCCAGCCGGTTCACCTGATGAGGTTTGTCTGCCTTGTCAGGCGATCGTACAACCCTTCAACCCCAATACCAAGGAAATAAAAATGGAAGCCTACCCCACCCAAGAACCTCCCGTTCAAGCTGCGAAGCAAACCGCAAGTCAAGAAGAGCGTCCCACCTTCGATCCCCCCGCTCAAAATGCTGTTAGTCAAGGCAACACAGCTTGGCAAACTGATAAAAAGGTACTGGGACTGTGGACAAACAGCTCAACTCGTAACGCTTATATGTATGTGGATCAGATTGGTTGGCGCAAATTTGCCGATAATTCTGACTCTGCGATCGTTGCCTTCAACGTCATTGCAGCCCATGCTAAAGTGTTAGCTAAACCCGTCCAATACTATGAAGAAGCCGACAACAAAGTATCCACCCTTTACGTTTGGTAAAGCTTGATTGTCGCCGACTCTCCCAGTTTATGCCGCGCTGGAATCAAAGATTTTGCATCTAGTATGTTGACGGTTGATGGTTCAACTTCAAGGTTCACCATGCAACCGTCAACCGCCACCCAGCCAATTCCGCTTCTAGCGCGACTAAACTTGGCGATCGCTGTTTCTTTTGTACATAAATATGTTTTTAGCCTTAATCCTTTCGACCTATTTAGTATCCTTTACCCCCCTGTCTCCTAACATTGCTTCACATACTCGCACAACATCTCCTCCAGTGCCGACCGCACAGCCAAAACAGCAATCTATACAGCTACCTCCATCACCCCATACATTACAATCTATGTCTGAAGTAACTTTATCTCAAGCCGATAGTGGTACAGTTTTAACCCTCAAGCGCGGACAGACACTCATACTTCGTTTAGACGAAAATTCAACAACAGGCTACCGCTGGTCTCTGCCCGCCTTAGATACAGAAGTTTTACAATTCAAAAGTGACGACATTAATCTGCCTAGTAATACAGGGATAGGTGGTGGCGGGCAGCGCGTGTTCACCTTTCAAGCAAACAATCCCGGTCGAGTAAAATTACAACTAAAAAACTTGCGTGAGTGGGTTGGTGAGGAATCAACCATTGAGGAATTTCAAATCACTGTTCAAGTCTCCGAATAGCAACACTTCTGACAGTTTCATGGCTTACGCATCTGAGGCTAAGCAGCAGCTTGTTGGGGGGTGAGTAGCATTTAGTCGGCTTGACCAGTTTGACTGAGTTTGCCCCCATGAAGCGCACCAAATCTCAAATATCCAGTTTTGCTAAGCCCAAATACCGAACACCTTCTGGCGTCACGTCAAACCGGCAAGGCAAAACTTCGACACCTTCATTCATAGCCTGTCTGAACAATTCTCCGTAAAGGCGATCGGCACTGTCCCCGGGAGCAAAATCAGTACAATCCCCGCGATTAATAAAATACAGCATTACAGCCCTCGAACCCTGCCGCACCACTTCCATCAATTCCTTCAAATGTTTCTGTCCTCTTTCTGTGACTGTATCGGGAAATAAAGCCAAGTTTTCTTTTGCCCAAGTTGTATTTTTAACTTCTAGAAAAATTGGTTTAGTATCGCCAGTCAACCAAAAATCTACTCGGCTTTTTTTGTCTAGCCCGTAAACTACTTCTGGTTGAATTAAACTGTAATTACCCAACTCGGGAAACAAACCTAATTCCAAAGCTAATTTAACTACTCGATTTGGCAGCCCAGTATTAACTCCCACCCAAGTTGGCACAGTGTCGCAAACTTTAATTAATTCCCAAGTATAAGCTAACTTGCGTTTAGGATTGTCGCTGGGAGATACTAGCACTGGATTGCCGGGAATGCAAACACCAGTCATCGGGCCGGTATTCGGACAGTGCGCGGTGATTATTTCTCCCGAATCTAGTTCGATTTCGGCAAAAAATCGCTTGTACCGCTTGATGAGAATTCCTGGTACAAGAGGAGGATATTTGTAAATTAAGTTATTCATTACTCATTAGTCATTGGTCATTAGTCATCGGTCATTAGTCATAAGAAATCTGGTTCGCTATGCCTCTTTTTTTTTCTCTTAGAGAGGGACGATAGTTTGTGCCACCGCAAATTCTCTTCGCCGGAAAACACGGTTATCAAATCCAGTTGTCCGATGTCTTTCTTAACTAATTGATTTAGTCACTCAAAGGCTAACTTTGCTGACCTTTCATCAACTGTTTCATCTGCGATTTAAAGGCTTCCACCAGTTCGGGACTGGCTTGAGTTTTTTGCCAAGAAGCGCGGGAATTTAGCCGATCGCCCCAAGCCTGCAAATTGGGGTATTTTTCCAAAGACACGCCTAACTCGGGCAGCCAAGGCACGGAAACTCCTGCCACAACATCGGCGAGGGTAATGCCGCTGCTGCTGCCAAAAAAAGGTCGATCGCCCAATAAATCCTCAAAAAACCTCAGTACCGCCGCCACTTGCTGTCGAGCTTGTTCCAACTTTTCCGGGTCGCCCGCGCCACCGAAAGTCTGGCGTACCAAGGGACTCATTGCGGGTGACAATTCGTTGACTGTTACCATTTGGACCATTCGGACGATCGCTCTTTCTTTAGCATCCTCCGGTAGCAGTGCAGGCGCGGAATACTTAGCTTCCAGATAATCAAGAATTGCCAGCGTTTCTATTAAATGAAAATCCCCATCAGCTAAAACAGGAACGTGGTGAAAAGGGCTAATTCTCAGAAAATCAGGCTGAAATTGATCGCCATTTAATTTGAGCGCTACTAATTCAAACGGAATCTCTTTTTCCAGCAAAGCAATCCAGACGCGGCGAGCGTTAGTGGACAGCGGATTGTAATAAAGTTTCAGCACAGTCAAATCTCCTAACAGTTAAATTGCTAAAATTTCGTGAGTTGCTAGAGCGAATTAACGCCAAAAAATCATAGCACGAAACACAGGCACGCAGATCAAAATTTGTTGTAGGGACTTTAGCCATGTAGCGCAATCGCACCTTAGCCCTGAATTCCTCGCTATAAACATAGCCATTACGAGTTCAATCTTTTTTTCATGTCCTTAGCAGCTAAAGCATAACTTGCATCAGCGCCATCTACAAAATACACTTGTCTGCCGCATTCAAACACCAAACAAGCCATCAACGCCCTGTCAAAAACCTGCCAACCGTAAACCAAGTTATATCGTTTCCAGTGGCACTTCTTATGATACCGATGACACCGCCAGTGCCCCGTGTCCCTATTCCAATTAATTGTAGGGAAACGGCGATGCCGTTTCCTGACTGTGGGTAATATTAATTCCTATGTTACCGGAGTTGCTATTATTTTGCCTCTATATATTTATAGATCAATATTAGTTGAATCTTAAAAAATCGGCGTTGCACATTTAGGGTAGGCTCAACAGATATACTCAACTAACAAAACCTATAATTTGTCCGGACTGTCAGTCCACCCATATCACTAAAAATGGCTGAAAAAAGAGGGAAACAAAACCATATTTGTCAGTCCTGCGGGACTTACGCATCGGAACTCAGAAACCCGGTTTTTTACTGAATCTGCGGTCTACAACGGGTATTTGCATAAAAAACCCAGTTTCTCAACAATCGTGCTATTGTGCCGTGCGATCGCGCTCGTGGACGATCAACAATAAAATTGGTTTGATTGCTGGTAATTGACCGGATGTAATATTTACAATACAAGTCCTGTGAGGGCGATCGCCCTCACAGGAATCAGATATTTTCAAACCTCACCCACTTACACCATAGCCGGAGCACCAACAACCTCACCCTTCAACATCCGAGAAGCAGCATCAAGCAATTGCTCCTCCAAATAAGGCTTGGTAAAATAGCCTTTCGCACCCAAACTGTAAGCCATTTGGCGGTGTCTATCAGCACCGCGAGAAGTTAGCATCGCGATCGGCAACTCGCACAAAACCGCATCCTTCTGCATCCGAGAAAGCAGCTCCAAACCGTCCATTCTCGGCATCTCAATATCGCAGAACACGATATCGCAAGGCAAACCAGATTTCATCTTTTCCCAAGCTTCCTTACCGTCGCGAGCTTCTTCAACCCGGTAGCCAGCTTTCTCAAAAGTAATCGAAAGCAGCGATCGCACCGTAATCGAATCATCCACAATCAGCACAGTCGGCTCAGTCTTCTCAGTTTCCGCCTCCTTAGTGGCCTTCTCGGTCTCATCCCACAGCGTACCGCCAGCTTCCTTCCGCAGCCTTCCCGTAGCCAAATCGATCAGTTCCAGAACATCCGCAATCGCGACGATCCGGCCGTCCCCGAGCACCGTAGCACCCGCAATCCCGATCGGCTTGGGCACAGGCCCCTCCAACTGCTTGATCACGATTTCCTGTTCCGTCGAAACCTGATCCACCTGCACCGCCAAGAAATTGCCAGCAGACCGCAGCACGATCACCGAAATCATGTCATCGTCAGTATTAAACCCGTAAACGCTGCCCCGGCCCAAATGGCGGTTGTAAGCCAGCAAATCGCGCAGCGGCCGGAACGGCAAAATCGAACCCCGCCACTCAATGCAGGGTAAACCGTCATCCCCCGTCGTCACCTGATCCCGAGGCACGTCGATCATATCCTCCACTCCGTCCATCGGGAAAGCAATCCGAGCCCGATCGCTAATGCAAGTCAGAGCCTTAGAAATGCTCAACACCAGAGGTAAACGGATAGTAAACACAGTCCCCTTGGCGATCGTCGAATCAATCCCCACCGTCCCCCGAATCTCGTGCAAACAAGTCCGCACCACATCCATACCGACCCCGCGGCCGGCGTACTCCGTCGCCTGTTCCTGAGTGCTGAAACCGGGCATAAACAGCAAATCGTAAACTTCCGATCGAGACATCCTCTGAGCCTGAGCCGCCGTCAGCAAACCCTGCTTGATCGCCTTCGCCTTCACCTTTTGCGGGTCAATTCCGGCCCCGTCGTCAGAAACCGAAATCACCGTTTGATTCCCTTGGTGGAAAGCCCGAATCGTAATCCTGCCCACTGCCGGCTTCCCGGCCGCCAGACGCACCTCCGGCGGTTCGATCCCGTGAGTAATCGCATTGTTCACCAAATGAGTCATCGGGTCATAAAGCTGATCCACAATCATCTTGTCGATCAAAATATCCTTACCCTCAACCTGCAACTGAGCCTGCTTCCCGCACTTGATCGCAATTTCCCGCACCGCCCGGAACAGCCTGTCCGTCGTCTCCGCAAACGGCTTCATCCGGGCGCGAGTCAAACCTTCTTGCAGTTGAGTCGTGACTTGGCGCAGTTGGCGAGTCACCTGATCCGCCTCATCCACCAAAAACTCAATGTCCGCCGCCGACTCCCGCACCCGCACGATCAGCTCAATAATCTCCTGAGCCAAACTGTGGAAAGGAGTAAACCTGTCCATTTCCTCCGGTCTCCAGGCACTTTCCCGGGTGTGAGCCGAATCCTCAGAGCGCCAGGCCGATCGGTGTCCCTGGCGGTTTGCCAGCAAAGCAATCTCCAAAAGACTCCGCTCGTAGAAATCCTGAGTCCGCTGGCTCACGTCGCTCAGCAGCGTCACCTGGTGCAGCAAATTATCCAAAAACTGCCGCATCCGTTCTTGGTCTTGCTCCAAACTGTTGCGGTTCACCACCAGTTCCCCCATCAAATTGCTGAGGTTGTCCAGTTGCTTGACCGGCACCCGCATCGTCTGGTCGCCGAACCCGCCCGCGCGGGCATTCCGCCTCGGTCTGTTGAGCGCCGACGACCCGATATTGCCTTCCCCTTGACGGCCGCCGTCCTTGGAATCTTCCAGCAGTTTTTCTAAATCGCCAAATTCGTCATCGCTCCGATCGGCAGCAGCGGGCGGAGCTTTGCTGGCTGTTTTCGGCGGTACCACGTGAATTTCCGGCATAGTTGCGCTCTCGCTGAGGAGTTCTTCGAGATCCGAGAAAACTTCCGTATTTACCGGACTCTGATTTGTTCCCCCAGATGCTGCTATTACAGCGCCAGCGCCACCTGCAATTAACAGCGCTTCTAAATCGTCAAAATTGTCTTCGGCATCCTCACCACCTGATTCGGCACCGCTAAAAAAGTCCGCCAGCGATCCATATTCCGACTCGGACGAATCTTCAGGGGCGGGTAGTTCGTCAGCGTCCCAAAAACCCGTCGTCAGTTCCGAAGTCACCAGAACCTCAGCATCGATCGAATCCAACAAATCATCAAAACCCTCCAACTCTTCGCTCTTGAGAGTCGCCCCGGTTTCGAGAGCTTCGAGCAAATCAGCATCACCGTCAAACATACCATCGAGAGATTCTGCCGACAGCGGCTCTAAATCCCCAGCAGCAAAATCCGTTTCCAGGGCTTCAAACAAATCATCATTACCCTCGGACTCCCCAACAATATCTGTTTCGGGTCGATCGAACAAATCCGCACCCACCCCGTCCAACAAGCCCTCGGGAACTTCGGGCGACAACTCCTGCAAATCAAGAGCCTCCACCTCATCCCCCGGATTTGGCGCATCCGCCGACAGCACCAGCCCTTCGCCAAACATATCTTCCAACAAATCGAAAGCTGCGCCCCCATCAGACTCGACACTGGAAATTTCCGAATCAGGAGGGCCCGACAAGGCCCCAAGTTCAACCGCTGCCAAATCTGCCAAGCCTTCGTCGGAAACAGGCGCAGCATTGTTTGAGAACCAACTCGCCAACTCGCCCTCATCCGGTTCCACACCCGCACTCGGCAATTCTGAATCCCCGTCTAAATTCAGCCAATCCCCATGGACTTGCCCGGAAGCTTCCCCATCATACTCAGTACCCGTAGGTACAGAACCGAACAGCTCAGCCAAATCCGCCGCCTCTCGGGAAGTAGCAGCGAATTGTCCGCGCACAGTCTCCTCATCTCCTGAAATCGGGCCCGAGGTGATATCGCCAAACAGCGCATCTAAATCCGTATCCTCCAGCTCCAGGTTTGCCGGAGGCACTGACTCGTCTTCCATGTCGAAAGCATCTTCTAGCCAATTTTCATCTGCCGAGATATCTAAATCAGAATTTGGTGTCATGTTAAAAAAGCTGCCAATTTCCTCGTTTTGTGTGCTGCGAGCAGCTAAAGATCGATCGCCCCCGCTCTTCCCACCTTCGCCTTCTGAAGACAGGAAACCAGAAGTAATGTCGAACCCCTCGCTCAAATCCGAGTCCTCGCCTAGCTCAGAGAGAAACTCGAAATCATCTATTTCGGATTCAGCGAGCGTGTCGGCATCCCCTGAATCATTGCCCCCGCCTGCTGCTGGCTCGGAAAATTCTGCCTCGAAAGCGTCAGGATTGAGAGAACCCTCAGAAGCAACTGCCGGGACACCCGCTGCCTCAGATAAGCCTAAATCGCCGAACAAGTCATCCAAATCACCATTCTCCCCAACAACAGCAGAAGTTTGAGCCGCCACTTCGTCCAAAAGCGTACCCAGGGCATCTTCCTCAGCTTCTTGTCCCCTGGCTGGGGCTACCGTGCCGTCTTGCCGCTCCAAACCGCCCCTACCTTTACCCTTTTTAAGCTGTTTGCCAGTTAACTGCTGGCTCAAACCCGCTTTTTCCTGACCTGCGGCCCCGGCCGAACCCTCTGGCTCGCCTCCAAACAGCAAATCCTCCCCAAACAAATTCGTGAGGTCTTCAATCGGCGGCCCCGCGTTGGCTTCCGAATTTTCCTCACCGTATTCGTCAAACAACAAATCAGTAAAATCGCCGGAATTGTCATCCTCTGACTCCAGCATTCCCTCCGCCAGCATTCTAGAAGACTGGGCATAGTCGAGGTCTTCTTCTTCTTCCCAAGCGCCGTCGAGATCCGGGGACTCGCCGTCAAACAAGTCAGCTAAAGTGTTGAGTTCTGCCGCGCCCACTTCCGGGCCGGTGCGGGTCGAGCGCCCCGAAGCACTCGTCTCCAGATCCGATTCTCCGAACCCCGGGGAATCGTCGAACTGGGGCGATCGACCGCTGCTGTAATCATTGGTCTCGCCGGTGTCGAGTTGGTCGAACAGCTCGTCTAGGCTCAGCCCTGAAATAGTCGGCAGGATTTGTTCCCCCGCCGGGGAATCGCCAGATCCGGCCAGATCCCAGGCCGCATCCTCAACAGACACCGCATTTTTCCCCGACGCAACCGGTTGAGCGAATGCCAGCAAATCTTCAAAATCCGTTTCTGGGATTACCACCGCCGGCAGCAGCCCCAGAAGTTTTTCGCTCGGTGCGATCGACCCTTCTCGACCCGAAAGTACCAATTCTTGCGCTTGTTTGATGTCTTTGATGACTGTTGGGGCTAAGGTGCGGTAGGTATTTTCTGGGTTGGCGATCGCCTTTTCTACAACTTCGATCAATTCTATCCAGCCAGGCAGTTCAAATTCCTCCCCCGCCTTTAGCAAGTTCCGACAAATGCTCTTGAGCTGCCGCCTGCTTTCAGACCCCTCGGGCTGTTTGAACTCTTGCAGCATTTCCCGCATCCTCGCCGGCACGTCCGAGTCAAATACTAGCTGCAGGGCGCTTTCTTCTGTTGCTCTGGCATCAGGTGCGTAAACTGACCCCGAGTCCGCAAAGCTCCTCGATGAGCCAAACGCCGCGATTCCCATCCCTGCCATCACTGGTTCGGGTACTGCCACAGGGCTGCTCTCGTCTGCATGGTGTTCTCCGTATCCGACGAGTCCCCCCAAGTGGCCGTTGAGTTCTTCAAATACTGGTTCTAATTCTCGAACCATCTGTTCTCCCAACTCCTCTGTCAGCCCAAAAGGTCCCGACAGTTGCTCTAACAGCCCTTGCAATGTGTCAAAAATTCGCAGGAACAGGGACTCTAGCTGTTGGTCTACTTTAACGCTGCACTCTTTTAAAACTTTAAAACTATCTTCTAGTCGGTGAGCTGTTTGCTGAATGCTGGTCAGCCCCAGCATTGCTGCTCCTCCTTTAACAGAGTGAGCGGCCCTAAATACTTCGTTGACCAATTCTGGGTCTTCGATCGTAGTTTGCAGATTCAGCAAGCCTTGTTCGATCGTATTGAGGTGGTCTTTTGCCTCCTCAATAAAGTATCCCATTATCCTCTGTTGTTGCTCCGGCAGCATAGTTTTATTCCTGATTTTAAGCGTTATTGTATTGGGTCTATGTTAGTAGTTCTAGAGAAGTTCTTTGTAGATCTCGCCCCTTGCCAAGAGAATAATCTGACTGCGAGATATGGCAGATATCCTGGCTATTTTTGCTTTCGATATGCCCTCACTTAAAAGATAGCGAATCTCCTGCACCTGTTCGGGTTTGAGTTTGCAGTTGACAGATGGAATGAAAAAAAAGCGGTTTTTTTCGCTTGGCATCGCGGGAGTTATCGGCCGGGGTTCCTTCCCATAAATGGTCGGGATTGACACAGCCGCGATCGTCGCAACTGTGGCCAGCAAAAGAACCGGGTTTGACAGGCCGTCCAAGTTTGTGTTCCAGTACCAGTCTGCGCGGATAGAAACTTTGATTTTTCCCGTTAATCTTGATAGTTTTCACCGAGCAACCATCACTTCTGTTAGCCCAGGTACAAACCATGCAGCCATTGGGCTGTATTTGGGCCCGAATGCCGGGAATTATTTCTATGCCTCGCAGTTGTTTTTGAGGTTGAGGGGCCGATGTACTTCCGACATCTTTCATCCGTCCTTTTATCAACCTGTCTTGAGAATTCTCTAGCCTAGAACCTTCCCATAAATGGTTAGGATTTATGCAGTTACGGATATCGCAAATATGGCAAGCAAGGTATTCTGGTCTAATCGGACTATCTAAGCTATTTTCTAATACCAAGCAGTGGACAGTCAGCCTTTTCCGTTCACCATTTATCCGAAATCTTTTATTGGCATATCCCCGGTTGTTTTTTGAGAGAGTAATCGTATAGCCCGTCGGCTGAACTTCACCAAAGATGCCAGGAATGACCTCTACTATGTTATCCTCCATCTGTGCAACTCCTACTTTTTTTTAGGTGTTGAATTAGCATCCCCGCAGCGGTTTCAAAACTGCGAGGTAGCTTTTTGTCTGCCATCATTGCCACACTAATGTGCTTGTAAATCAACCGATTAAAAAGCATTAGACAATTAATTATTGTCTTTCTGCTGTTTCTACTCGGAATCGTTCTACTGATGTCAAAAGGTCGCGAGCAACGCCTACCAAATTTTGCAAAGCACCGGAAACTCGCTGTGCTTCTTGGGATGTTTCCTGAGCCGTTAATTCCACTGCTTGCATAACAGAAGCTACGGCGCGAGCTGTTTCGTTTTGCTCTACAGTGTCGGCAGTAATCGATCGCACTAGCACGTCTATTCGATTAGTTACTTGAATGATATCTTCAAGCGATCGCTTCGCTTGTTCTGCCAATCTTGTCCCCTCAATAACCTGCTGCGTACCTTCTTCCATCGCCGTCATTACCGCGCCGGTTTCGCTTTGAATTTGCATCACGATCTGTTCGATTTCTTTCAAAGACTTAGCCGATCTGTCTGCCAATTGTCGCACTTCGTCTGCCACGATCGCAAATCCTCTGCCCGCTTCCCCAGCCCTTGCGGCTTCAATACTAGCATTGAGGGCCAACAAATTCGTCCGCGAGGCGATCGTCGCAATTAAAGCCACAATCTTAGAAATTTCTTGAGAAGCTTCTGCCAACCTCTTGACTTTTCTCGTGGTTTCTGCTACTGTTTCGCGAATTTCCAAAATCCCCGCCACCGTCCGCTCCACAGCCTCGCCCCCTTTTAAAGCCGTTGCCGCCGCGCCCCTGGCCACTTCTTCGGCCTCTCTAGCGCTCTCTGCGACCCGCTGAATCGCGTCTGTGAGGACTTGCACCGAATTCAGGGTTGCCGCCAGTTCCTCAGCTTGCCGCAGCGCGTCTGAAGACAAATCGCCCGCAAACTTGGCACTATCCGTAGCGCCTTTGCTGACCTCCCGAGCCGCCTGCTTCACCTGATGGACGATTTCGCGCAGATTTTGAATTGTCAAGTTAAACGAGTCAGCAACAGCACCCAAAACGTCTGCTGTCACTTCCGCAGTCACCGTCAAGTCACCCCGGGCCGCTCCTTCCACGTCGTCTAGCAAGCGGATCACTTGGCGCTGCAAGTCTTCTTTTGCCTGTTCCTGCTCGTCAGACTTGCGCCTGGTATCGCTAATCGTCGTTTGGATGACCTTCGCCATGTGGTTGAATTTAGCAGCCATTTTGCCAAATTCATCTTCCGAGTAAACCGTAGCGCGAGCATCCAAAGTTCCTTGAGATACGGCATCGAACTGAGCTTGCAAATTGTCCGAGGACTTGCGCACCTGCTTGGCGATCAACTGGCCGATGCCCCAAGAAGTTAAAAAGCTCGTACAGCCTGCGGCTGCGGTCATTACCCAGCCTGTTTGGCGCAGGTAAACGATCGCATCGGGCTTGCTCGCCTCCGGCTTGTCTTGCTGCTGCAGAGCCTGATAAGAGGCGATGTTGGTGACGAAAGCCACAGCTACCAGAGAAACCAGTCCCGCCCCGATTGCCGTGTACAACTGTTTTGTAAACAAAGGGGCATTTTCCAAGAAAGCCAGTCCCCCCTGTTCTACAGTTACCGAAGTATCGAGCGTTTCTATTTCTGTGGGAGCAAAAGTCGGCACCGAGGCATCAGCAGGGCCGTTTATGAGAAATATCTCATCATCCCGAATTGCCGAGCCGTCGCTGTTGTCAAAGTCCAGGCTGCTGCCGGTCGTACCCATCATGCCGCTGCTCGAGTTGCCGAAATTGGTGTTACCTCTAGTCAGGATCGAACTGGTGGCATCTTCTGAGATATCAAAGTCGGGCAAATTGCCCAAATCGTCAAACTCGTCAAATTCGTCTAAAAAGTCGCTGTGTTCTTGAGTGTTCCCAGTTTTTGACGACCAGCCGCTGGTGTTCTTGTCAGACGCCCCGAAAGCTGTCGCTTGTTCATTGTCGTCGAAAGAGAAAGAATCGCTAAAAGCGTCGTCTTCAAAAGCATCTAAGTCGAAGCTGTTTCTAGATCCAAATGCCGGGGGTTCCGAATCGCTGTAACCGTTGCTGTTGGAGGAGGAGCGATCAACCGAATTAAATTGTCCCCGGCTCGACCTTGACGAGTGAGAGTTGGGGACAGCACCTCCCATCAGCAGGGTTTCGTCTTCTGCCAGCGAATAGTTTGACGAGTAGTCCGAGTCGTTATTCGGCTGCTTGTTTTGAGAGCGAGAAGACCCGAAACCCGACATCGGCTCGGCAAAGGGGTCTGCCTCTTCTGCCGGAGGTGCGTTCTGACCGTGATTTTGGCCAGTCTGGGGCGGAGCTTGGTAGTCGTAGTCCGAGTTCCCGTCGAGTTCATCTGGCAAATCGAGCGACCCAAAAGGTTCGGCAAAATTGTCATACGGCCCGGTGGGGGAGTCTAGTTCCTTCGAGTCAAAGGAATTCCCCATTTCAGGGGCTGCAAAACTTTGACCGTTGAGCATCTGAGTTGGAGCTTCTGAAAACAAATCTCCTGAGTAAGGTGCTGGTTTCCCAGACACTTTGCCGCTAGACAAGTCAGCAGCATCAAACCCTGGCTCATCTGAGGCAAAAGGGTCTCCAAAGTCCGAGTCGCTAAACTCGTCCATGTCTAGCGCCTCGGAAGTCTCAGCATAAGCTGCGATCGCGCCACTGTCGCTAGTAAAGGGGTTAGAATGCGAGGCTACATCTTCGCTCGCGTCGGCGCGATTTTCCTGTTCTGGTTCCCACTCCAACCCACTCATGCCCAAGTCTGCCAAGTCCAAGTTTTCCAGATCCTCTGGCGATTGACTCGCATAGGACAGGGAGGGGGAATTTTTTTGAAAAAGTCCCAAATCCGGTTCTTCTAACCCTTCATCAAGAGATAAGTCTGGGTAGAATTCCAATTCAGTTTCAGCAGACAAAGCCTCAAAACTTTCCGTTTGCAGTTCTCCAGATAAAAATTGGTCGGTGTAGTTAATTCCGCTGTGAGCGTGTTCGACCAAACTCGGGTCGTCACTCAGGCCTAGCACAACCGTGTACTGTTCCCGTGCCACCTCGTACTGCTGCAGTCCGTAGGAGTAGATGTGTCCGCACAGCAGGCGAGCGCTGGGGTCTTCGGGAAAATCTTCTACTAATTGATAAACTAGGGCCGCGGCTTCTGAATAGTTGCCAGCCATGTATGCCGCTTCTGCCCGTTGATAGTCCTGCTGAAAGTTGGTACTTGTTGCCATTTGCCGCCCTCTTTAGATTTTAGATTTTAGATTTTAGATTTTAGATTTTTATCTTGAATGTTTAGATGCGCGCCTCAAGTCGTGTGACTGTTGATGGTTAGACCCCAATCGCAAATCGCAAATCGCAAATCTAAAATCGATTTCACGCTGCCCACCGCGCAGAGCGCAGAATTTTTACTTGATCTAGCAGTCGGAGCACTTTCTGAGCTGGTGCACCTAACATCCATTCTCCCCTCAGAAAAGGAATCATGCCGTCTGGTGCATTGTTCTGAGAGTGCAGTTGTTCTACGTCGAGCCAGTCCATCCCCACAATTCGATCGACTGCCAGCCCCAAAATCGTGTCTTGGTCTTCCACAGCCACGATGGGGATTTCGGGTCTGTCTGTGTTCAGAGGTGTTTGGTCTCCCAGAAATTGGCCCAAATCTGCCACCCATATCACTCGTCCTCTCATGTTTAGCGTACCTAAAAGCAAAGAAGAAACGTTGGGGATGGGTGTCATGCGGTCTGGTGACGGCGATAGTACCTCTCTAATCCCTGTTGCCGGCAGTGCGAACTCGTTGCCCGAAGGAACGTAGAACCGCAGGTGCAGTTCGCCTTCGGGAGTTTCTAGTTCTTGGAATTCCGGAGCCTGATCTACGCCTAGTCCTGGTAATATAAAGTCTGGGCTGCCGCTAATCATAATTCTGACACCTGCATTTCTAGCAAATTGTTGACGTTTCCCGCCAAGCCGATCCCGATCGAAACATTGACGGTCAAAACTTTACACAGCCAAGCTTGACACAGCCAAGGGGTGAATGGCGCGACTGCCGGAGGTGCTTGGCAATAAATGTGCTCCGTCAATAATTCGCTGCAATCAATAATTTGCGCGACCTTTGCTGACAAATTGGCTCAAATCGACTGCGAACAATTAATGTGGAACCGTAAAGCTTCACTTTGTACTCCCACCGCCGCTAATTTGGTAAAACTCTGGGCAATTTTTACGATGAATGCTAAACCGCTACTCGGATTAACGACGGGTTTTTGACATTGCTGATGTCGCGATAATCATAAACCGAGTCAGTTAAGACGCTCGATCGAATCTCCGACTTTGTACAGAAATGCCTAGCAATTACTGGCTCTGCGCATCGGTTTTTCGGAGCGGCTGCAAGTGGAGAACAAGTATATTATATTTGCACTTTGAGCGTGTTAGGCGCGACAGGGGTCGAGAAATTGAACAGAGTTTTACCGACGCTTGATGGCCAGCGCGCGGATTTATACATTCTAGTTTATGGTGCGATCGCCCCAAGCCATCAGCTTTCTCTCTGGCGGTCGAGACAGTCCTGTGTTGGCTGGTACAAAATAGTTCCTATCCTGCCACCGATGCGGAATTTATTTTTCTTCTAATTCGTCTTCTAGCGAGCGGCCTAAGAATCTTTCCGATAGATTGGCCCGAGGGTAGCCCGGGCCCACATATTTTTCTACCAGCATCAATAACTCGCTTTCGCCAAAAGGTTTGGTGTAGAAGTCTGTAGCTCCGGCCATGCGGGCTTTAACGCGGTCGATAAATCCGTCGATGCCCGTCAGCATGACGATCGGCGTCTGCCGGAAAGCGGTAGAATTGCGCAGCATGGCGCAAATTTCGTAGCCGTCGAGTTCCGGCATAGCGATATCGCACAGAATTAAATCGGGTTTGAGTTGAAAAACCAAACTCAAAGCTTGGAGGGGATTGCCGATCGCAGTAGCTTCGTAACCGTGTTCGTTTAAAATTGACTCGACTGTTTTGCGAATAATATTGTCGTCGTCAATACAGACAACTCTGGGAACCTTGGTTTCTAGAGACGACCATTCTTTTTTGTTGTTGGCCGGGGCAACAGAGGGCTCGTAAAATACTTGCACCAATCCCTGCTGCACGAAGGGGTAAATCGCCTTAGCGACAGTCAGCACGTCTCGGTTGAGGTAGCGCGCCATTTGGCGGATAGAAGTGTGGCCGTCGGCCCAGCGTCTGAGAGTATTAAAGGTATTGACAGGCAGTGCTACTCGCAGCTCGGAGGGGTCTGAAATCACCGGGCATTGGTTGGGGGACTGAATGTGAGGGTGAAACTGCTTCCACTGCTGCACCTGTTTGACAATCTTGGCCAGCAGCGAGCTAATTTCTAAGCTGGTCAGTTGAGGAGCCAAAGCTGGGCCCATTTCAAAAGTGAAGGAACCCTGGTGAAGACTGAGCAAGTCAAAGAGGGTTTCGTGGATCATGCTTTGGATGATGTTGCGCCCTTGAGCTGGGGTGAGGATGTGGTTTTCTAGCAGGGCCCACAGGTAGCCGTATTCTGGGGCATTGGTAGATGCCATATAGGGAACTTGGATTTTGTCGAGGGCGGTGTCTGCTTTGTAGCGGCGCAGGTAGTCGCGCAAGCGAAACAAACTGCCCGCACTCTGGGTAGCGTAAATAATCTGACCGTTGAAGCAGAAGACATACCAGGATTGTCCTGCAAGGGAGCGCTGGGTAGGTGGAGTACCCGTGCTGCTGCCGGTGGAGCTGTAGGCCTCTACGAACAGTTCTCCGGTTCGCTGACCTAACTCAATTAATTGCAGGATGCTGCGGATGTCAATTTCACTCAAATTTCCCTGCATGCAGCTAAAGTGTCCTCCTTAAAACCGTTGGCGTCTGAGCTCGGAAAGACTGTGTGCTGGGGCGACATGACTTTAGTTTCCGTCAATAATTCACGCTTGATTTGCTTCACAATTGGGAATTGACGAAAGGGCGATACTCTGGTTTGAGTCTGCAGCGCTACCAGTCCACAAGCTGAAACCGCAAAACTCGCGGCCTTCTCCAAGTGTAGAGGTTCACCTTGTATTCAAACTGTCGCCTCAACTCGTAGCACCCACATCGCACAATTGCATGGGCTAGGGAGTTTGCAACGCTGGCATTCCCGACAGGTTCAAGTCTTCGAGCGCAAGAGTTTTGAAGTTTTTGGCTGAGTATGCCGTCAGTTTATACAGCACATCTTTAACGTATGGAAACTTCAAAATACTGAGGATTCTCTGGTTTTACCGCTGCTACCAACAGTCGCTGGCCGATCGATCCCGAAGGGGAACTTGAGGCTAGTATGTTGGGTTGGATGAGTTGCCAGCGAGGTTTTTAGGGTTGGTCACAGCCCCCAATTCCAAGGGTGACAAGCAGTGTCGGCGTGTTTGGACAGTGGCCGTGCGCTGTTGGTCTTGTAGGTTGAGTGGTGTCTTAAACCCTAAAATTACGTGCACTCAAACACGAACATTTGTTAGCAATTGTCAGGAATACGTTCACTGCCGATCGACCTTTTTGCTCGCCCGCAGCTCAGTCACAGGCTCGCGTCATTCCCCTATTCTAAGGCAGCGCGGTTCAAATCCCTAGTCCGCCTGCCGATGGCGCGCCCTTGGCGTATCTTGGGGTTAGATGGCGATCGACCAGCAACTAAAGCCTGGTACAATCAATAGAAAAAGTTTTTAACTGACTGACATTTTTCGGCTTTAGGCTATGGCAGTCCCCGCAGTTTTGCTAGTCTTTAATTAAGCGGCATTGACACTGCTCTCTCCTTCGTCTAGAAAGCGGGCAGCGAAAGTGCTTTTTGAACGCTCCCCCGTGAGGCAGTGCTGTGCATGAGTGCTGCTAAAGTTGGGAAAGGATGCTATCCCCCGATCGGGCAAACGACACCAAAGAGAGGACTATTAGTGTGCTGTATCTAGCGGAAGTACAAAAACAGAGAAGCGGCTTTGGTCTCGGTGGCGGTAAGGCTGAACTGAAACTGCTAGCTTGTCAGCGGGGCGAACACAATTGGAGCGCCGTACCAGGCGATGACGTGATCCCTGTTGAGGAAGCTAATAAGTTTAACGACGGCACGCTGGTGCTGGTGGAGTTGAGCGCTAGCAAACAAGTGCAGCGCATTCAGGAGGCGGCGCGCCAGTTGGTGAGCATTCTGCAAAATTTCTCGCGCTTGCAGGACAAGTTTAAGGATAAGGAAGAGGAAATTGAACAGTGGAAGGCTTCTCTGACGTTTTCGAGTCAGGAACTCAATCGCCGGGAAATGGAAATGCAAGCCCGCGAAGAGCAATTGGCTCAAATGGAAGAGGAGTTGGAGCGGCTGGAGGCTCAGCGCTCGGAAATTGAAAATACTCGAGATGAAGCTAACCGACTGCGAGAAGAGGTCGATCGCAGCCGCGCCGAAATTGAGACGGCTTGGGAACAGTTGCGGGGCGAGCAGCAGCAGATGAGCCAGCAGGAGTCTCAGGTTCCACAGGGCGCGGTGGTTGACGAGCAGCAAGCGAGGAGGATTCAGGAGTTGATGAACAAGCTGGGAGGGGCAATTGCTTCGGCCCAAGGGGTGCGGGAACAACTGAATCAGTCTTTTGGTGTTGTGGGTGCTCAGCAGGCAATTCTGGACGTTCACTGGCAGCAGTTGGAGCAAAAACGCGCCAACGCTCAGCAGCAGCAAGAAGAGGTCGATCGACAAAATCAGAACCTCCAAAACCTCTGGCAGGAGTGGTATCAATCTCAAGATGCTTTGGCGCAAGCTCGGGCAGATCTTAAGGGTCAGCAAAGTACCCTCAGCGCTAAGCAGGAGCAGGCTCAGTCGGTGTCTTTTCAGGTGCGGGCTGTTGAGGACCTGTACCAGCAACTTTCCAGGCTCGCATCTGCTTCGGGTGCAGCAGGTACTGAGCAAAAAGTAGATGTGTCAGCCCTGGAAAAGATGCCGGTTGAGGAGTTGCAGGGGCTGGTGCAACACCTGCAACAGGATTTGGAAAAGGTGTTCCGGTTTGTTAACGATCAAGAGGAGGAGTTGACTCTGCAGCGGGAGACAATTGAGGATTTGCAAGGGAAAATTCAAGCTGCTAGCGAGTACGATCGCATGGCTTTGGAAAATGAAATGGCAGATGAACTCGAAAGTTATCAAATGTTGAACGAAACTTTGGTGGGACAGCGCCTCCGGTTGCAGGAACGGGAAGATGTTTTGAAGCAGCATCAGGCGGTGCTGTGGCGTCGCTTGGGTACTGCCAATGCTCCAAAACAAGATCGAGCAGATATTGATTTGGGGCCGCTCGTCGCACAGCTCAATACTCAGCGCCAGCAGCAGGGCGAAGAATTGCAAAGATTGGAAAACGAAATTCAACAGGTGCGGGATGCTTTATCTCAAATTGAGGCAAATGTCAACCGCAAAAATGGGGAAAATGAGGCGAAACGCTACGAACTCAAGCAGTTAGAACAGAATTTGTTCAACCAGAAAGGCGCAGTGGCCGAACTCTGGGGCCGGGTGAATGTTTATCAAGAAATGTTGCAGCCGGTGCAGGATAATTTGAAGGGGCTGCGCCAAAAGCTGGAAGCGGTGGGGGGTGAACTCGATCGCGTGCAGCAGACAGGAGAGCAGCAAGATCTGGATATAGCTCAGTTGCGGCAAGTTATTTCGGGTTTGTTGAATCTGCCTTAGCCTAAAATTAAATATTTATAACGATCCAAGGGTTTTCGACTCGGGCGATCGCTCCTCCAGGAAATGGATCGGTTTGCGATCGGTTGGGGGCTGGGATTAAGCTGGTTAGTTTTTCTACGCTTTCAAAGCTGGGTGCTGAGGGCAATATTTGTTGCAGTAGCTGCCGCATTGCCCGTCGCTGCAAAGCCAGGGGTGCTTCGCGCAAAATCGGGCGATTTAACTTGACGGGAAGTTGAAAATTCACCTGCGGGCTGTCTGCAATTGGAGACATTGCTCGCTGTAGCAAGTCGCTGGCTGCAAGTTCGAGATATTCTACGTCGGCGCGGAGGAGTTCGGCTGTTTGAGCTAGCGCTTGTTGGGCTTTTGGGTTGAAATGAGTTTCTAAATAAGGCAATAATTCCGATCGAATGCGGTTGCGAGCATACTTGAAGTCTTGATTTGTGGCATCTTCCCAAATAGGTAGTTTTTGCTCTTGACAAAATTTCCCTGTTTGCGATCGGGTTATTTCCAGCAACGGACGAACTAAATAGATTTGAGATTTGAGATTTGGGATTTTCGATGGGGAATTTTCATCCTGATTTTCCAATCTAAAATCGGCAGATATTTGGGAGTTGGGATTTTCGCCGGAATTCCCCAATCTAAAATCTAAAATCGGCAATCGAAAATCGGCGAGAGGCCGCGTCCAGGTGAGGGCAGACAGTCCGTCGGCACCGCTGCCCCGAATCAGGTTGTAGAGGAGAGTTTCGGCGCGATCGCTGGCTGTGTGGCCTGTAACAATGTAGGGATAGTTGTGGGCGATCGCAATTTCGGTTAAAGCTTGATATCGCCACTGTCTGGCGGCTGCTTCTGTTTTGGGGATGTCCGAGGCTGTTTGTAAATAGTATGAGATTCCCCAGTTTTTAGCTATATTTTCTACATGATTTGCGTTAGCTTCCGAGTCAGAACGCCAGCGGTGATCGCAATGAGCAATCGCTAGATTCCAGTGCCATTTTGGCTGCAAATCGAGCAGTAATTTGAGCGAACACAGAGAATCTTGTCCCCCGGATACTGCTACTAACAATCGCTGATTTGAGGGCAATATTTGTCTGTAAAGCAGCGTCCGGTGCAGTTGAGCGTGGAGGTGCGTCCAATTGGAAGATTCAGCCATAAGGGCAGTTTTTGATTAAGAACGGGAAATCATTAGTCAGCAGTCATTAGTATGAAGGATGCAGTCATATTCTCCTCACCTCAAAACTCTCAACTTTAAACTTTCAACTATTCCCCTTCCCCTCTCCCCTAAGTAGCAGCTTAGCTCCACATTCCTAGACTTTGAGGGTTGCTATCTGGATACCTAGAAATAGGAAAATTATTACTTATTTGTGTTGAGTCGCTGACAGTTGGTTCGTCATTTGTATCCGTTTGTTCGGAGGTATTTTCACCGTAGTTTTGGTCGGTTTCAGAGGCTTCCAGGGCTGCTGGAAGGGCTTTTTGTTCTTTTTGTTCAGATTCGATAGGGCAAAACTCCAGACGCATCCTAAGTTTGCCTTTAGTCCAGGCTTTCCCGGCACTTAACACCTCGCAGTCCATGCCCTCTGAGAATAAATTTTCTTCTACCAATCTTGACTGCATAATGGTCATAAATTCGCTGACTTTGAATGTACATTGATACATCAAAGCGCTGGCAGGAGCTGACAACACATCGTCTTCTGTGAGAAATATTTGCGAATTGTCCATATCAATTGTCATTTTAATTAAGGAAGAAAAAAGAGAGAAGCAGGAAGAGAGAATAGGGAGTAAAGTTTGGCAGTCTCGCTAGTTCAGTAAGGTGAGCATAGCCCACCCTACAACCGGAGATGATATTAATCCATGTTCTGTGATTGATACTCTTCTGTGGCTGATTAGTCGATCGGGAATTAGAAAAACCAACCGTAGGAATGTAAACCTTTGCCTAACAGATTAACGCCTAGATAGCAAATCCAAACTACCACAAAACCTGTGGCGGCTAAAATTGCTGGGCGTCTTCCCTGCCAGCCGCGAGTAATGCGGGCGTGCAGGTAGGCAGCAAATACCAACCAAGTAATTAGCGCCCAAGTTTCTTTCGGGTCCCAACTCCAGTAAGATCCCCAAGCTTCGTTAGCCCAAACTGCACCGGCAATAATGCCAACTGTCAGTAAGGGGAATCCTAAACCGATGATGCGATAGCTAATGTTATCAAGAGTTTCTGCTAGATTCAAGCGCTGGGGCGAAAGAAGTTTTGCAGTTTGAGTTTGGGAGGTTGATGCGGTTTGAACGGTTGCTAATTCGAGCACTGCGGTGGTGCCCAAACCGTTATTGTTTGAGTTGAAAGAGGGTTCGCTGAAAGCTAATGCGCTGTCGGCGCTGGTTTCTGCAATTTGAGATTCGGGGTTTTGAGGGCGTTGGAGGCGGTAGTTGCCGTTGCGGTTGCTGTTGGTGCCGAAGGAACTACCGGTGAGTTCGATTTTTTGGCCGCGGGTGACGATTAAAAAGGCGATCGCCAGTAGTGCTCCTACCATTAAAGTTGAGTAACTGAGCATCATGACGCTAACGTGCATCATCAGCCAGTTTGATTTGAGGGCGGGTACTAGGGGCTCTGCAGATTGCATGGTTGCGGGCAGAGTCAGGGCGGCAAAGGCGGAAATTGCCATTGCTACGGGGGATGTGGCTACTCCTACTAAGCGGGAACGGCTCATGTTTTCCGCGACTAGGTGGATGGCGGTGATTCCCCAAACTAGGAAAAATAGGGATTCGTAGAGATTGCTTAAGGGGAAGTAGCCGGCTTCTATCCATCGAGAACCGAGTAAAGCGGCGATGGATAGGTTGGCAACTGCCATTCCTGCGGTTCCTAGGGCCCCCAGGTAGGGAATGCCGGGGAAAGCTGCGCCAACCCAGTAAACGAGCATTGTTGAGAACAAAATGGCAAAGGAGATGTTGTCCAGCCAGTTCTGGAGTACGACCAGATCCATAAAAATTACTCCGGTAATGTTTTTACTTATTTTTGCTAACTAGATCGATCGTACTGGGGTTGGGCAGTTTTGGGTTTGGGATTTTGAATTTTTGTGGCAATTATGAGTGATTGGCAGTTGTTGAGGTGCGAGTGGGCGATCGCGCGGACCCATCAAACAAGCTACTATTGACCCACCAGACGAGTGTCACCCCGTCAAGTCACGCTTGTTGATTCTGGCTGACGGCTTGAGGTTGGACGAGTTGAAAGTAAGGAAACACGGAATGCTGATGGGCGAAATTGGATCGCCCATTAACAAAATTAGGACTTACGCACGGGGGGCCAGAAACCGGGTTTTTTTAGGAAAATCCTTCGTTCGTACTCGAAGATTAAGTAAAAAAGCCGGTTTCTTTGTCGGGAGTGCGTCTAGGACTGAAAATATAGGATGTTTTTTGATCTGGGGCTATCTGGAATCCTTTAGAATTGACTGAGCAGATTACCGACTTGCTGTTTTTGCAACCAGCAAAAAAACGGAAGCCCCGGACAATCGTTGTGGATACTCCCCAAATTTTAGACTAAAGCTCAACCTCCCAGATTTATCAAGGCGAGTCAATTCTAAAATCTAAAATCTAAAATCGACTGACGGTTCGAGCAGTTGCATAGGCTAGAGGAGATGTTGGGTTAATGCGTCGAGATTCAATATTTTACAAGTTATTTCAAGAAGCTCCGACGCTGCTGTTTGAGCTATTGGAAGAGTCACCATCGAATGCGGAACAGTATCGATTTGACTCCGTTGCTGTGAAGGAACCGAAGTTTGAAATTGATGGGGTGTTTTTGCCGCCGGATGCTGAGCCTGGAGTTGTATATTTCTGTGAGGTGCAGTTTCAGCGGGATGAATTGCTTTATGAGCGATTGTTTGGTGAGTCGTTTTTATATTTTTATCGCAACCGTCAGCGATTTACAGATTGGGAAGCGGTGGTAATTTATCCGAGTCGATCGACTGAACAATCAGAAACCCATCCGTATCGATCGCTCTTGAACTGCAATCAGGTGCATCGGGTATATTTGGATGAGTTGGGGGAGATTGAACAGTTGCCGCTGGGGGTGGCGCTGATGGCGTTGACGACTATCGACGAAGCGAGTACGCCCGAAGCGGCGCGATTGTTGCTGGCGCGATCGCAGCGGGAGGAATCTGAGGCAGCAAGTCGCGCCATAATAGAGATGCTGACGACAATACTGGTTTACAAGTTTACAAATTTGAACCGAAGGGAGGCAGAGGCGATGTTAGGGATTACGCTTGAGGAAACTCGGTTTTATCGGGAAGCGAAGGAAGAAGGCATCGAACAAGGCATTGAACAAGGCATTGTGCAAGGCATTGTGCAAGGGCGGGAACAAGAAGGAAGAGCCTTGATTTTACGTCAGTTAAATCGCCGTCTGTTAAATCGGCGAGTTGGAACATTACCGGAATCTATCACCACTAGAATTGCTGATTTGTCGATCGAGCAAATTGAAACTCTAGCAGAGGAATTGTTAGATTTTCAGTCGATCGAGGATTTAGAGGTTTGGCTGGAGAATTTGCCGCAGGGAGATTGATACGAGGTTAGGAATTGCACTTGAGGGGGCGATCGCGCCATTTACGCGCACAAACACATCAAACGTACTCCCCCTCTACTTCCTGGGTTTTAGGGTTCTTTTGGTGCATCCGCCGTTGCTGAGAGGATATTAAGGGTGCGATCGGTGATGATTCCGGCGGATTAGAAGCGGATTGATGATGGTGGAAGATGTTTTGGGCGATCGTACTTTTCTAATCTTCGTCAACTACTTTTTTTGAAACATTCAAAAACAGCAAGTAGTTTTGGTCCTTCAGCTTCTACCGTTGAAGAATTCTCTCTAAGAAAAGCTTTTTTGCCCACAAATGAAACAGCTTTTTGAGATGGAATATTAATGATAATCACAGAGAATCCCTTGTAGAATATAGTATCAATTTTCCTCAGAACATCAGTTTTTAAGAGGTCTGTCAAAGCAGATTTTTTGATTGCATTAATTAATATCCCAACATGATCCTCTAGTGTTTTACCTAAAACCTTAGCTTCTCTATCAATTCCTACAACATATCTATCATTGATTTCAATAGGATTAATTGCATCTAAAATTTTAATTTTTTCTGCATCTTCCTTTTTATCAGCTACTCCAATGAAAATATATCCATCAGTGTCGGGATCGGAGTTGGCAATTCCGCAAATTGTCTCAACAAGTCTCTGGGGTAAACCATCATTTAGTTTTCTACTTGTTGGTGACAGATCGAGGAAACCTTGCTTGCACTCGTACTTAGCAGTTTCTATACGAGAACGAAGTAAGGAATTTTTGAAATTTTGTATCAACTCTGCACCGTATCCCGAAGTTGATGAATCTTGCTTTGCGAAGTAGTCTTGTATCAATCCCTTGGTTTGATTAATATTATTTCTACGATCTTGTATCTTTGCATAGCGATGGCTTAGATCTAACTTATTTTGAAGATTTTTGAGTGCCTCCATAATCCCTTGAGGATTAGCAGGTAGAAGCTCTGATTCAATTACTAATTCAAAAAAAGCCATAAAAATTGTATAAAATGCCTGGGGAATGGGATTACTACTGCCTGAGTTTACGATATTTACCAAGCACTTGTTACCCTGGCTATATGTTTCAATACTTTCTGCCAGAACGGAGAAAGTTTTTACAATATTTTCTTCTAGTCTATTTGAGCCATAAATGGCAAGAGCATTCTCTATGGACTGGAAGTAACTACTCTCTTCATCGTACAGATTATCTAGCCTCTCTCTGCTTCTTGGGAGGGGTTCATTAAGTAATATCGATGCTGAAATATCTGCGATCATATCTTCATCGTTACTGTCACGCAGTTGAGATATTGTAAGAATTCCTTGCTTGCACCACAAAGTGTCTTCTGCTTGAATCCCATACCCTTGATTATTGGGTTTGGAATCAATACTAACCTGCGGCATATCAAATAGGCGAAGCGTTTTCGGACTATCATCACCGCGCAACTTCATAGCAATTGTACGAACCACTTCTGCAAATGGTGTGGTTACACCTGCTTGTCGTTTCTCTTGATTACTTAAATGTTTACCACCGGAATTTATTCTACCAAAAACCTCTGTTATGTCGCTTTCATCCATTGCGCTATAGATAGTTACTGCAAGCTGATAATCTAAAATGTCTGCACATTCTGTTCTAGATAAAGTATCAAAATTTTCTACAGTATCAAATACTTGCTCATCAGCTAATTGTTTAGCATAGGAGAACTCGTTAAGATCGAAATACCTGTTATTAAATGAAAACAAATTTTCAATAAAACCACAAATAGCATTAAGTCGCTGCATACCATCTATGATTTCATACTTGCCACTTCCATGAATTAAAGGACGTTCAGCTAATAGAATTAAAGGAATTGGGTATCCCTTTAAAATGCTTCCCATCAGGTTTTCTTTTTCGTCAATCGACCAAATTAATTTTCTTTGATACTTTCTGTTCACCAATAAGTTACCTGACCGATAAAGCCGATAAGCCTCAGTGACTGTCATGCCACGTGGAACAATGCTCATACTCCCGCTCCCGATAAGTCAAGATTTTTATAATACTATAATACTGTCGCTCGAAGATTATGCGACAGTTATAGCGCAAAATTTGCTAACAGTCGATCGCCCGCAAAGTCAAACAGTCGATCGACTAAAACAAACCTCATTACCAAGGATTACCAATCATTCTAAAAGCAGACCAATAATAAGGATGAGAAAAATTCTGACTCCCCACGTTTGCCAATTCTGGGGGTAGCGGCAGATTGCCACCAGAAGTGTGCAGCATCCCCCCTTCAATTCGCACCTCTTGGCGCAACATCGCTAATTGCGCTTGCCGCAGTGCTTCTGCTTTAATCGGAGCAGTTTTTAACTGCGCGTAAAACTCCGACATCAATCCCAAACTGCCCTCGTCGCTGACATACCAAAGAGTCGCCATAGCCGATTTAACCCCGGCTTGCACGGCTAACCCGCCAAAGCCCAACTCGGCTTCTCGATCGCCCACAGCAGTCCTGCAAGCACTCAAAACTAACATTTCCACTTGCGGACTGTGCCAATTCATTTGCCGCAACTGATCCAAACGCAATTTAGTATCCCACAACTGAATAAAGGATTCGCTGGGATCTCCCGATCGAAATTCGGCGTGGGTAGCCAAGTGAATCATCCCAAAAGGCTGCTGCTGGCGCTGCGATTTCAAATTAGCCAGGGTGAAAGCTTCGTTCAAGAAAGACTTGCCGGGCCACTGCTGCGGCGTGATTGTCGATACTTCTATTTCCACCGCAGGTAAAGGACTCATATCTGAAAAATGCGACGCCCCCATTGCCAGAACTTGGGAATTTTTGAAATTGGCGGGGCTGGTATCGGTCAAACTCAGACTCGGCATCGAGCCAACACTGTAACGCTCTATCAGAAAGCCTTTGCCGTCGTGCAGCGCGCCCATCGGTATCGATCGCAACCCCCTATCGGAGATAAAAGATAAATTCTCAATGCCTTGGGCTTGCAGCTCTGCTTCGAGCGGCGCTACTATCCATTGGTAGAGTTGCTGAGCCAAGGGCAAATAATTTTTAGTTTTGCGCTTTACCGGATTAGTCAGTTCATCGCGAAATCTCTGAACAGCTTCCATTACCTGGGCGCGAGAGGTTCCAGGGATGCGCTGGCGAACGGGTACGCCTTCTGGGGCGATCGTTATCAGTTCCAGTTCGTCAGAGGCTTGAATTTGCTGTTCTACGCGCAAGATGCGCGAACTGTTGTAAGGCCGATCGACTGTAGAACCCTTGGGTACAAAGCCGATATAGATGAGAGCTGGTTTGATGCCTGTGGCTTGTTGGACACCGCGAAGGGTATTTTGGGCATCTTCTAAGGTGGCGATCGTATTTGTTGATGGCAAATTTAGGTAATCGACAAACTCCCAGGTGAATCTCTCTTCTACGGGAAAAATAACGGAGTCGAGGTTGGTTGGCAACTTGGAAGCGTCAATATTCCCAGACGCGGGAAGTGAATTGCGCTGTTGCAAGGAATTAGATATCTGGTTTTGCTGTTCCAAGCTGGGCACGAATAAAGGATTTGTGCTGGGTGGCTGGTTGGCTGCGAGTTCCGGTGTCGCTATCGGTGCGAGATTTATTGGCGTAGCAGCAGGCGCAACCACTGGATTTTGAGTAATTGTTGGTGCGATCGGCAAATTTGAGACCGGCGCTGGATTTTGAGTAATTGTTGGTGCGATCGGCAAATTTGAGACCGGCGCTGGATTTTGAGTAATTGTTGGTGCGATC
>NZ_JAUBTQ010000020.1:28622-28903 GCF_036702515.1 Microcoleus sp. BROC3 | reverse complement strand
GGCAAATTTGAGACCGGTGCTGGATTTTGAGTAATTGTTGGTGTGATCGGCACATTTGATACCGGCGCTGGCGTCGGCGTTAATGTTTGTGCGGGCGCTGGTGCGGGCGCTGGTGCGGGCGCTGGTGCTGGTGCGGGCGTTAATGTTTGTGCGGGCGCTGGTGCGGGCGCTGGTGCTGGTGCTGGTGCTGGTGCTGGTGTTGGCGCTGGTGCTGGTGCTGGTGTTGGCGCTGGTGCTGGTGCTGGTGTTGGCGCTGGTGCTGGTGCTGGTGTTGGCGCTGG
>NZ_JAUBTQ010000020.1:0-28522 GCF_036702515.1 Microcoleus sp. BROC3 | reverse complement strand
TGCTGGTGCTGGTGCTGGTGCTGGTTCCGGCGTTAGTGTTTGTAAAGGTGCAGGTGCGGGCGCTGGCGCGGGTGTTGGCGCGGGTGTTGGTGCTGGTGTCGGTGCTGGTGCTGGTGCGGGTGCGGGAGTTGGTGCTGGTGCTGGTGCTGGTGCGGGTGTTGGCGCTGGTGCTGGGGCGGGAGTTGGTGCTGGTGCGGGAGTTGGTGCGGGTGTTGGCGCTGGTGCTGGGGCGGGAGTTGGTGCTGGTGCTGGCGCGGGTGTCGGTGCTGGCGCTGGTGCTGGTGTTGGTGCTGGTGCTGGTGTCGGTGCTGGTGTTGGTGCTGGTGCTGGTGTTGGTGCTGGTGTTGGTGCTGGTGTCGGTGCTGGTGCTGGTGTTGGTGCTGGTGCTGGTGTTGGTGCTGGTGTTGGCGCGGGTGCTGGTGCGGGTGCTGGTGCTGGTGTCGGTGCTGGTGTTGGCGCGGGTGTTGGTGCTGGTGTCGGTGCTGGCGATACTGAAGAAGCCGTAATGTTAATTTGGGTCGGCTGTACTATCTGAGGGTCGGGGCTGAAATAACTTCCCTGTGTAATAACATTTTCCTTCTTTGGACCCCCTGTGGCAATGCTGCCAGCAGTACCGTTGACTCTGTTATAGTCTGGCCCGACGCTGAAAAGAGTGTTCGAGGCTTCGCCACCGTAGCGAATGGTGATATCTCCACCATTGGCGCTACCAGTCGTGGATGCGGAAATGCTGCAAGCTTGCGACAAGCAGTTGTTATCGTTTGTGAAAGTGCCTGTAGCTCGGAAATTACCGCCGGCTGTAATGTCAATATCTCCTCCGCCTGTTCGGCCTTCGGTGTTGATATGGGTTACTTCGATATCGTTGCGGGCGTTGAGGGTGACTTCGCCACCTTGTTTTTCTTCGGAGTTGGCGTCTATGAACCCTGTTTGGATGCTGCTTGAGGGTGCTGCAATACTAACGTTTCCGGCGTTGCTGGTTTTGTCGATCGATCCTGCGTTGATATTGCCTGTTTCTACTTTTCCTGTACGGCTGGTGACGGTGATGTTGCCGCCTGCGGTGGTGTCGGAGTGGGAGTCGAGGGCGAGAGTGCGAATGTTGCCACTAGCTTCTAGGGCGATTTGCCCGCCTTGGGAACTCGTCAGGTTTCCGCTGACAGCAATGCTGTTGGCTGCTTGAATTTCGATCGCCCCAGCGTTTGCACTTTTTACTGCAACGTCTCCTGCAGCTACTGGTAGGTTAGACGCCGTGAGTACCACTTCACCGCTGGCATTGACGCTGAGACCTGTAGCGTTCGTTTGACCGATGCCTGTGAGCAGTTCGGGCAAGGATGCGATCGAGAATGCAGAAGCTGTGCTGGATGTTCCAGTGCTGCTGGTTGCTGAGGGCGGCTCGATTTCCAAACTCAGCAAATTGCCTCGCTGGCTGACGCGCACTAAATTTTTTCCGGAGACTGATGCGACGGTAATTTGACCGTCTGGGGCCGAAAGGCTGCCTGTGCTGACAACGGTGCCGCCGAGCAAGGTTAAGTTCTGCCCTGACTTGACTGCTAAGTCGGCCGTGCTGATAATTGCCCCTGCTCGATCGGCCCCAAAAGCAAAGGAACTGGGCGCGCCTGTCAGAGATGTGTAAGTGTTAGTACCGTTGGCGTTAAACGAGTTAGTACCAAATCCAATAGCGGTGGCGGTGGTTGCGGTGAAAGAAGCCGGCACGTTTAAGCTGGCACTGTTGCCAAATATGATGCCGGATGGATTCATCAGAAACAAGTTAGAATTGCCACCGGTTACTTGAATTAAGCCGTTAATAATCGAGGGGCTATCGCCGCCTATGCCCGCTAAAATGTTGCGAATGTTGGGGTTTGATATAAAGTTGGCAATCTGATTTTCCGACAAGCCGAATTCTGTAAAGCTGTGGAAAAGATTTTGTCGATCGCTCGATAATTGTCCGCCTTGAATATCGAAGCGAGTTGGCTGCCCAGGAGTTCCGTCCCCGGATGCGGGAGTGACGGTAGTGGCCGTTCCGTCCCCGGCTGGAACAATGGTTTGACCTTCGGCTTTTGCTTGCAAAAAGTAAAGGTTTATTAATACTATTTGCAGAGCAAGTGTCAGTTTGCTGATTCTTGCTTTAGACAGGAATTTCGCCTTTTTTTGAAAATTATTGGCAGTTTTCATAGGCTTTTACAGACTAAAATATATAATGAATGATAGAAATTAGGTAAACCAACCCGGTTGGTAAGAAAAATTTAGGTTGACGGCTTTGTCACTAAATCTGTGCACCTCTGTACTTTGTCCGGTCAATTTGCATAGATCTGTGGAAATGCACCCCTCATTTTCAGAGGGGTATTTGCGATGTATTCTGTCAGTTTTATTGCTAAGTAAGCTTTGCCCAGTCAATGTTGACGATCGCTTGTTAGGAAAGCGATACGCTTGGCTATAAACCTGTTCGTTCGTCGATCGCCTTTGACAGTGCATAATGCTGGGGTTGACATCACGGTGTCACCAGCAGATGAACGCAGTCAGTTAAGACGATTGAATGCACGTTCCGAGGTGGTACAGGTGCTGACTGGGAATGCCAAGCTCTCCATAGGTTTTTCGGAACTGTTGAATACGCTATATTTATGAAGCAACCTGGTTTCTGACTGCCATGGGGTTGAGGACTAAATGAGTATAATTGGCTTTTGCCTTGGCAATTCCCCGAGCGTATCTTCTCCACGATCTAAATATAACTCGCAATGCCTAGTATCTGTATCTTCCGCATGACATATAAAACAACAAAAACGGCTTTCCTGGAGGCACTCCGAGGTCGAGAAACCAGTTTTTTTATATGAGTGACAGTTTGAACGAACTACGACGGTTTAAAAAACCGGTTTCTGTGTCCAGAACAGACCGGAAAATCTAGGTAAAAAATATTTTTTAAATGTACAAAAAAACCAAAAAAGCCGCCTCTACAATTGCCGGCTTTTCAAATTCTGACAAGAATAAGTAAGTCAATTTTTTAGGGGGTTCAGAAACCCGATTTTTTTAAATAAACCGGGTTTTGGCGTTTCTTAGTGTGAGGTTTTTTGAAGTAACACTACTTAAATCCGGCTCAATTTCCCTCTTGCACTCAAATCCGCTATTGTCGGTTTCGATCGGCTGCTTTCCGGTTTTAATCGATCGCCCTGTTGCTGTTTAAGGGGGTGTGCGGGCGGATTTGTGGAATGATTTAAGAGTTAATTGGGTGAAGTTTGGACGGTGGGCGAGGGACTCGGTGAAGCAGGTTTCGGTGAAGCAGGGCTCGGGGAAGCAAGACTCCGTGAGGGATTGGGAGAAGGACTTGATTTGTCGGATTTTTTGAGACCGACAAAAGCGTCGTAGCGGGTGCTACGATCGCCAATGACGGCCGCTGTAACGCCGATCGACCGCGTGGCGTCTATCCAGATTTTTTGATTGGGAGGAAACTCCGGCAAACCTAGGTTTTTCGGGTTAAACGCACTCTCGGTGTCGATGAAGAAATTGCCGTTGTGAGGTTTAAGTTGCGATCGTACAGTTTTCTGGAACAGTTCGCTACTTAAAAGCGGACTGTTCGGTGCCGGGACGATCGCATCAACCACGGGAGCTCCTACTGTGATAAACGCTACATCGTTCATCCAGCCGCGAGTTACCGTAATCCCTCCAAACGGCGATGTCCATTTAATCCCAGGTTTGCCGCCGACTTGAATTTCTTCTACTCTAAACCCTTTCATTTTCATCGTTTCATCAAGCTGTTTTAGGGATTTGTTGGCTGCGCCGCGGTTGTTTGTTTCCACCATAAATACAAATCCCGCAGCAAATTTGTCTTTGGGATTCTGCGCGGCGGCTGGTATTAATGATAGAGAAAATTCTCCCGCCATCCAGTTGATGAAGTCTTTATCTAAATCCATGCCGGTAGTAGATTTTAAACCTGTGCGCAAAACTTGGGGATTAATGGGCGAGAGAGGGTTCGCATCGGCTCCGAATACGTAGTCTTGCCACAAACGCTGCAAGTTGCCGCCGGATACCATCATTATGGTATTGCTTGGCAGGCGGTTAACCATTTTTAGAGCGTTGTTTTCTACTGCTATCCTTCTGGTAGAGTCAGGTTTCAGCCAAGAGATCGATTTGAATTCAATTCCTTCTGCATCCAGGGTAGCTGTGGTGGCGAATCCCTGATTTTGTTGCAGTCTTTCGAGGTTTTCCGGCGAAATTTCGCGGGCTGAGTTGGCGGCTGTAAAGGCTGCTGCAACGGGCATATTGACGTAGATTTGAGCGAAGGCTGAAGAGTTTTTTATTTGTTGTACGGAGTCTGCATAGCCGGGGGTTTTGGCAAGGGATGGTTCGCCTTTGTAGGTGTCGATTATGCGATCTGTGGCGGTGGGATCTGTGGTGACTGCTAGATAGTTTGTGCCGAGTACCGCGACTGAGAAATTGCGATCGGGCATACCTTTAGTTTCTGTAACTTGCACCCCTTTATAATTGCGCTCAACCATTTTTCCTTGGCTGAGGGGTCTGGGTTTTGCTAATAATTCTTTGGCTTTGATCGGGTTGGCAATTGGCAGGATAATTGCTACTGACTGTTGAATTGGCGGAGGCGGGGGCGCATTGGGTGCGGGCGGGGGGACTGGTATGGCTATTTTGTTTCGCAGAAAGGCCACCATTGCCGTATTCCCCACCCAGGGTTGAATGTCTTGCCCGTAGGCGTAACCGTTGCTGGTGAGGAGGCGATCGCGCACTTCGCTCAAAAACCTTTCAAACGAAGCTTTTGACTCTGGGGTGCCAAACTCTCGCAGTCTATTCCACTGCGATTCATCGGTGGTGATGGATAGGGCCATCATCGTATCTTGGGGGACAACGGTTGCTCCCGCCGGCAAATCTTTGGCCGGGCCGCGGGAAATGACGATCGAGTAGGTGAGAAAGCCTAAACCGATCAGAAGTGTGGCGGCTCCGATCGTAAACAGCAGGGAAGATTTATCTTTCTTAAACATTATTCGTAAGGTTCGGGTGCTCGCAACATGATAGATGATTTTCTTGGCTAATGTAGCAGATACATTAGCAGATACATTTAACCGGGCAAATCTAGGCAACTCGAATTTACCGCTCCGGGCACAAGCTGAAAAACAGTCCTTACTTCGATCGGACAGTAGGTTAGGCCCCTGGAACGAAACCCAACACAAAAAATGTAGCAAGACTTTTGTGAAATGGTATTAATTAAATCAGTTTCTGGCTTTAAAGTCTTTAAAGATAGTTTGAAACGAGTACATCAGCCGGTGGACATCGTTTGTGGCTCTAGGAAAAATGTTGAGTTCCCATTTTTTGCGAGCAGTAGTTAGCAGTTTTGCTACGGGTTGGGAGTAACTGTTAGAAATGAAATAGCTGCCGCCTTCGTAGCGAATATCTGACGCTAAGCCGATAAAAGCACCAGCCATTTCTAGTTTAAGTTCCGAGGTGCTGTGTTCCGATTTTACTGCTAAAATTACCTGCGAGTGCCGGGGTTCGCGGTTGAGCAAGCGGCAGATATTAGCTTCTTTTTGGTACAAAATTAAAACGTTGCAGTTGTGCAAAACTCCGGCTCTACCTTGGACTTTTACTCCTAGGTGAACTTCCAGGGCTGGTTTGTCGGGAAATTCCACAACAGCATGAGTGTATGGATGTGCAGTTCCGTGGATTTTTCCCGCCGTTTTTCTAAATGTTAAATATTTGGGTGTTTCGTCGTCTAAAACATTGTTGTAATAAATAGTACCGCCTTCATTAGCAACTGCTTTTAGCAGAATAGTGAATAGGTAAGTGTCAAAAATTCTGGATTGTTCTGCCGCCGTGTTAAAATCGGGATCGATCGAGCTTTTTAATTTGCTTTTAATTTCGGAATTTATGGCGTAGTTGCTCGGCCCTGAAGGCAGTTTTTCGAGCAAGTGCTTGAGGGCGATCGCCTGTTTGTGACGGGGGGCTGTGACGCTGGAAGTAAACTCGATTGTTTGGGCAGATTCTGCACCTGAATTGGCAAAGGTAATTTTTGTGCCGAGGGGAGAGGTTTCTGATTCTACTTTCAAGAAATAAGCAATTTCGTCTTCCATTTCGGAAGTGTTCACAGTCGCTTGCTCGACAGCATCAATTAATAGCAAAAGTTGTTCTTTTGCGGTATAATCTTCTATCTTGAGCAGAGGTGTTTTTCTTTTGAGCGATCGCTCTTCTATTACTTTGCCTATCTCTACAGTATCTGCTACTTGTTGAACTACCCAACCTAAATTAAACTCATTCAGAATTGCCGCCAGTTCCTGATAGAGTTTGGCGTACTCGATCTCGTCCATAATAGTTTCTGCGCTGCACACTATTCTGATTATACAAGATAGTTTGATTTTTTGGTCAATGGCCCGTCAGCAACTGCGAATATTGCCTGTAATGGCGTAGTATCGGAGTGTTTGACTGTGCGAGTGGGGAAAATCTTCCTCTTCCGTGAACATCCTCCGTCACCTCGGTTAAATCCTTTACACCATCGGTTGCCAAACTTGCTGCTGCTTGAGAGAGACAATTGGGAGTAAGCTATTCTACGACATTTGTAGCGATCGAACTATGGCAACTATCAACGACAACTACCTCAAACTCAAAGCCGGCTACCTGTTTCCCGAAATTGGGCGCAGGGTGAAAGCCTATGCAGAGGCGAATCCCGAAGCGCCCATCATCCGGCTGGGGATTGGCGACGTGACTGAACCGCTACCGGAAGCTTGTCGGGAGGCGATGGTGAGGGCGGTGGAAGATATGGGTTCGCGGGATACCTTTAAAGGATACGGCCCGGAACAAGGTTATGAGTGGCTGCGGGAGAAAATTGCCGAGCACGATTTTAAGTCGCGGGGATGCGATGTTGATGCTTCGGAAATCTTTATTTCGGATGGTTCTAAGTGCGATTGCGGCAATATTCTCGATATCTTTGGCAACAATAACACGATCGCAGTTACCGATCCAGTTTATCCGGTGTATGTAGACACTAACGTGATGGCCGGACACACGGGAGATGCGAACGAAAATGGCGAATATGGCGGCTTAGTTTACCTGCCAATTACAGCGGAAAACAATTTTACTGCGGAAATTCCCACTGACAAAAAAGTCGATTTAATTTACTTGTGTTTCCCGAATAACCCGACGGGGGCAACTGCAACCAAGGAACACTTGCAAGCTTGGGTAAATTATGCTAAAGCTAACGGTTCGATTATTTTCTTCGATGCGGCTTACGAAGCGTATATTACCGATCCGAGTTTACCGCATTCTATCTACGAAATTGAGGGTGCGCGTGATTGTGCGATCGAATTTCGTTCTTTTTCCAAAAATGCTGGTTTCACGGGTACTCGCTGCGCGCTAACAGTTGTACCGAAGACTTTGACTGGAAAAGCAGCAGATGGTTCCGATGTCGAAATTTGGAAGCTGTGGAACCGCCGCCAATCTACTAAGTTTAACGGCGTTTCTTACATCGTGCAGCGCGGTGCAGAGGCGGTTTATTCTGAGGCTGGCAAGGCACAGATTCAGGCATTAGTCAATTTTTACATGGAAAATGCTGCGATTATTCGCGAGAAATTGACAGCGGCGGGAATCCAGGTTTTTGGTGGCGAAAATGCACCCTATGTGTGGGTGAAAACGCCTCACGGTTTGTCGAGTTGGGATTTCTTTCAGAAGTTGCTGGAAACTTGCAATGTGGTGGGAACTCCGGGTTCTGGTTTTGGTGCGGCGGGTGAGGGTTATTTCCGCATTTCGGCGTTTAATAGTCGGGAGAATGTGGAAGAGGCGATGAGACGAATTGTGGAGAAGTTTAAGGTTTAATCTCCTCTCCTGCTTAAACCGAAAAGCCGCCAGCCCGCCAGGGAATGAATTCCCTGGCTAATAGCTAAAGTCCTCTGAAGAGGACTAATGAGTTCTTCAGTCCTCTTCAGAGGACTTTAGCTTTGAGACAGGAGTTGAAACCCCTGGCGGACTACCGGAATCAGCGAAAAAGCATTAATTTAATATGTTGTGGAACAGGCCGGAAAGCCTGTTCATGAAAATAGTAAAAAATGTGAGTTATAATTTAAAATAATTGTGGCTCAGCGTTTTAATAAAAAATACCAGCCAACACCAGGAGTTTTTTATGCACTTGTTACGAGTTCAAGTTCCTGATTTTCGCGGTTTAAAAGATATTGACATCACTTTTGAAAAGGACTTTTTTCCGAGGATTTTTCCGCTGGGCAGTCAAAATGGCGGCGGCAAAAGTACGTTGTTACAGTTAATTTTTGTATTACTGCACTGTTCTGTTGATGACGATAAAAAACCGTTTTTACAAAATCTGCTTCAGGGATTTAAAGTTGCTGATGGGGAAGAACAAAGAGTCTTAGCCCTCATTGACATTTGGGATGGAGAAAAAATTGTCAAACTTGAATTTTCTTGTTGGTCAGCCCCTCTTCTTTCAAAGAAGAATGATGAAGCAAATATAGAGTCAAGATATCTACATATATGTTATTATTCAGATTGCAAAAACAACACCGAGCGAGAGCCAAATACAGACTTACTATGTTTTTTTGACAATAAAAAAAGGGATGAAAACACAGTCTTCTTAAATAAGATATCGCGTAAAATTTTTCTAGCAGCTCCATCAACCCAAGTTTTTCTATTTCTTCCGCTGGATTCTAGAAAACTATTATTTAGCAACTCAAGTAAAAAAGATAAGAATTATTACGCGATCCTCGAATCTGCAAGATCTGAATTAAATGGCTTGTTTACCTATGACTTCCTTGCTGTAAAGCTACTTATTGAATCATTTAAAGCTGTTCGTGATCGCGACTTCAGAGAAGCCATCAAGACAGGTAACTACGGGAACAGCTATCAATCTCTAATTAAGGAATTAAATCTGCTGTTGGGAAATAAAAATATAAATGTAAATGAAGACTTGTCGGGTGTCAACTTTCAATTGTATAATAATGGTGAAACTATAGAACTATATCCAGAAGATTTAAGTCACGGCGAACTAAAAAGACTCAGCATTTATGCTTGGCTCAAGTCTCGCAACATAGAAGATGCTATTGTGTTGATGGATGAAATTGAAATTGCTTTTCATCCAGATTGGCAATATCAAATTATATCAGACCTCCAAGAGTGGGGGCCGAGCAATCAATATATTCTGGCAACTCACTCCTACGCATTGTGTGAAGCTCTGACACCAGCTCACGTTAAAGAAATAGAGCCAAAACTGATCAAACAACAATCTAATATTACAAATGAGTCTTAATCCAGAACAGCTAAAAAAACATTGTGAGGCAATTCTTCAATCTCGCAGAATTAAAAACAAAATTGTGGTATTGTGCGAAGGTGATATTCGCAAGACGCAGGGTAGAGAGTCACCTCAAGCTTATAAAGCAATGGAGCAAATGCCTGATGCAAACTTTTATAAGGCTTGCGTTCCGATATGGTGGAAACAGAAGTTACCGGAATTTTTTAACTGCGGCGATCGCAAAGATGTATTAGACACCTACTTTACTCTTCCAATATTACACGAAAAGGATACCACTAATTCATATTTAGATCCCGATCGACTTTTTGCAATGATAGATTTAGATTTGCAACTGCAAACGATCGACAATTATATTTTTACCGATACAGAAGCAATTTTTCAGAATCTTTACGAAAAATCGCAGGTGAAAGAGCAAAACGCAGCAAAGCACCGGATCTGGATTACAGGTTTGATTCATAAAGAAGCATATTTTCTGACACCCGAACTTCAACCAATATTTGACAATTGTTGTAACAAGCCGATTTATCAGGGGAATCCTGCGGTACTCGCAAATATTTATCTGGATATGGCTGATGCAATTTGTAGCGACTTGGATTTACAGAACAACCTACAGAGAGCGTTCGATCGCATTAGTTACTGTTCTGGATTAGATTGTACCGAAGTTAAAAACTTTCAGGCTTCGTGGAAAGAGCGGTTTCAAAATGCTGTAGATGAAACGCATAGGAATCAGTCGATCGCAGTTTTGCTGACAATTAAAAAAGCTAAGGATTATTGGCATCAAATTAAGCCATCCGGTCACTTTAGCCGGGAAGATTGGGTATTTAGAGAGCAACTTTCGTTAGAAATTGGGAGATTTTATTCAGAGCAAAGTAGTGATGTTAAGTCTCATATTCCTTTTTTTTTCAAAACATTGTATGAGTTCGTTTAAATAAAACGCCTCAATTATAATATTCCATTTTTTATCCATCAGCATCGCTAGGAAAACCAAATTGGTCTGGTAATTCAGCAGAGGTAATTTGCAGAATCTCTAGCAACTTCTTGTATTGAACAGGCGTTAGCTTCGGTACCGATCGCCCAGCTTCCCAGTTGCTTACCGTCGCTTCCGTAACGCCAAGTGCTTCTGCTAGCTGCTTTTGAGTCATAAACCGCTGAACTCTCAGTCGCATTAGGGGCGATCGATCGGCTCTTTCTGAGGTTTCCATAGGCTATTTGTTAAGTTATATTAATTTATTTGGCTTTTGCCTAAAATAATTGACATCTACCCTAAACTAATTTATAGTTAATCCAATACAGATTAGACAGCACCAGTTAAGCCACTTGTGCTGTAGGGGAATTGCTGTCTTTTCTTCAACTTGTTATTGTACGCGGTTTTACCGTTACAAAGCATCAAACCTATCCAAAATTATTCGTCAAAGCTATGTTGCAAGATTCATCATCGAACCAAACATCGCCCAATGTTTTAACCAACCAAACCTTTGAGGGCGATCGCGAAGCAGTCCGTCACGTCATCATCGGTTCGCCGCTGGGTGTACGCCGAACTATCCACCAACTGCACGCATTGCGGTACGAGGAAGCTGTTCGTTGGACTCATCCGATCGCCATTCCCGACAATCGCATCATTATTACACCGGAACAGGGAGAAATCATGAGTCTGTTAGTCAAATTAATCCGGCTGCAATGAATTCATAAATGTGCGATCGCACTTTCTAGAATTGAGTCAAAAGTGCGATCGCGAATCTCTTCTCGTTGCCCGTGCTACACTCAACAGATATCTTGTACCATTATCAAGAACAGGCAAGATGCCTGTTCCACAAAGAATGAGTTTTCTTGTGGGGTAGGCATCCTGCCTGCCCTTGGCAAAAATTTAACAACTAGCTCCCAATTCAGCTTATGATTGTTATCGCTCCAGTGCTCAAACCCGTTAGCCAAATAACGCTTTCTCCCGGCAGTGTCGTTACTATTCCAAATGTAAGTTGGCTGGAATTTGAGTCAATTTTGCAGGAATTAGGGGAAAAACGAAGAACCAGAATTGCCTACAGCAACAGTACCTTAGAAATTATGGTTCCCTTACTAGATCGGGAAATTACGAAAGATTTAATTTCCGATATTGTAAAAATATTACTCAAGTCGGCGGGCAGAAGATATGAACCTTTTGGTTCTACTACTTTCAAGCAGGAAGGTGCAGCAGGAGTTGAACCTGATGCTTGCTTTTATATTCTAAATTATCAGCGGATGATTAACCGCCGCCGACTTTTACCGGACGATCCGCCGCCGGATTTGGCAATTGAGACGGATGTTACTTCTAAAACTACGATCGATGCCTATAAAATTATTGGAGTTCCAGAAGTATGGGTTTATGACAGTGGCAGACTTCGCATTTATTTGCTGGAAGATGGAGAGTATGTAAAATCCGATATGAGTCCGAATTTTCCAGAAATCGCGATCGCACAACTTATCCCCACTACGGTAGAACGTGCTTTGCAGGTAGGAAGTTGTCAAGCGCTAGAAGAATTTGAAAGTGCGATCGGCTAAACTCGTAGGATACGTTACGCACTTCGCGCTTGGTTTCCGAAACTTTACCCAATTACTGCCAAATTGTCAACCCCTAAAGGTCGATAAATTGTATCTCTTTGCTGATAACTCCGCCCTAAAGAACTAATCGCATTTTGCAAATCTTCGACAGATTGACAACTGCCGCCAACCGCACCGGCCATTGTAGTAATGTGCTCTTCCATCAATGTACCGCCGATGTCGTTGCAGCCCCATTTAAGCGCTTCTGTAGCTCCATCTAAACCTAATTTTACCCAACTCGGCTGGTGATTGGGAATCAAATTGCCTAAGAAGATTCTCGATACAGCGGTGAGTAACAATGTATCTGCTAAAATTGGTTGGTCGCGGCCGACTCGACTGCGCAAAGGTGCTGGTGCTTCTTGCCCGACAAATGGTAGTAAAATAAACTCTGTAATGCGTGCTGGATAGTTTTGGTCGATCGCAGTTTGTTGGAGCGATCGCACTTTTTCTAAATGCAAAACCTGCTGTTGGGCCGTCTCAATATGCCCGCAAAGCATCGTACTCGTTGTCGGCAAACCCAGACTGTGAGCAGTTCCCACAATTTCCAGCCAAGTTGCAGAATTTAGTTTTTCCGGGCAAATCACCCGTCGCACAGAATCGTCGAGAACTTCCGCCGCGGTTCCCGGCATCGAACCGACTCCGGCATCCCGCAAAGCCGAAATTACATAGCTGAAACTAAGATTATCTTCTCTGGCAATAAACTCTATTTCTTGAGGCGAAAAAGCGTGCAAGTGCAACTGCGGAAACTTATCCTTAATAATTTTTACCAATTGCAGATAATAAGGCAAAGATGCGCCGTTGAGCTTAGCTTGAAGATTTAAGCCTCCCTGCATACAAATTTCCGTTGCATCCCGCTGCACTGCATCAGTTGCCTTTTCCTGAATTTGGGCTGAATCTAACCAAAAAGCGCCCTCATCTCCCTCGTCGCGGCGGAACGCACAAAAACTGCAATGCTGCTCGCAAATATTGGTGAAGTTAATATTCCGGTTGATAACGTAGGTGACAGTATCCCCTGATTGTCGGCGGCGGAGCAAGTCAGCGGTTGTTTGAATAGAAGCTCGCGCGTCTGGCTCTCTTTGCTGCAAAAGTACCAAAGCCTCTGCAGAAGAGATGTTGTAACCTTGTAAAGCTCGATCGAGAATTGCATCCACAGTTTTCTTTTTCACTCAACTACATAATTACTGACTAGAATAAAGGCATTTTTATATTTTAACCAATCAATTATAGAGGAACGATATTTTACAATCTCAAGTGTTACCAAACCATCCTTGACTTTCTGGGAACTGAAATTATGGGCATCAACCAAGAAAATCAGGTCTTGTCAGTGCCGTCTGGGCCTTTGCAAATTCCTGCTCTGCGGAATTTCTGTTCAACTTTTACAGATGCACGCACAGCGGAAATTTATCTTTCCCTCGTCATTCCCACCTACAACGAGTGCAAGAATATCAAGAGTATTGTGGAACAATTGACTCAATTGCTCGATGGCATCATTCCCGGCGACTACGAATTAATTGTAGTCGATGACGACAGCCCCGATCGCACCTGGGAAGTCGCCCTGTCCCTGACACCGGAATATCCGCAATTGCGGGTGATGCGCCGGGAAGACGAGCGGGGGCTTTCCACAGCGGTAATTCGCGGGTGGCAGGCGGCTCGGGGCGAAGTTTTGGGCGTCATCGATGCCGACTTGCAGCATCCCCCCGAGACGCTGTTGCAGCTTTTAGCAGAAATTCAGCGGGGAGCAGATGTGGCCGCTGCGAGCCGCCACGTTGGCGAGGGCGGGGTGAGCGACTGGAGCTTCGTCAGGCGATTTTTATCGCGGGGTGCTCAGACTTTGGGATTAATTATACTGCCCGGAGTCGTGGGCCGAGTTTCCGATCCGATGAGCGGGTATTTTATGGTGCGTCGCAGTTGTATAGCCGGCAAAACCATGAATCCTGCAGGTTACAAAATATTGATTGAAGTGCTCGGCAGGGGGGAGATCCGCTGGATTGGAGAAGTTGGTTACGTGTTTCAGGAGCGGCAAGAAGGCGAGAGCAAAGTTACTTGGAAACAGTATATTGAATATTTGCGGCATTTGCTCAGATTGCGCTTTGCCCGCTGGCCGATGGGCAAGTTTCTGCGGTTTGGCCTTGTGGGTTTCAGCGGGGTGTTTGTGAATATGGGGGTTTTGTACGTGCTGTCCGATATCCTCCATTTGGAAGTGAATGGCAGTCTCATCGTTGCTGCTGAATTGGCAATTATCAGTAACTTTTTGTGGAATGATTTGTGGACTTTTGGGGACATTTCTAAGCAGCAGCCAAGAAAGCGCCAGCGATTGAAACGGCTGTTGAAATTTAACACGATTTGCTTGATGGGTTTGATTTTGAATTTGCTGCTGTTTAATTTGATGTTTAATGTTTTTGGAATCAATAAATATCTTGCTAATTTAATCGCGATCGCGACTGTGACTCTGTGGAATTTCTGGCTCAATATGAAGCTGAGTTGGCGGGTGACGGACGTGAAGTAGGTAATGCGTAATTGGTAATTGGTGATTGGTAATTGATAAAATGAGTTATGGCTAATGACTAATGACTAATGGATCTTCTTCGCTAGGCATTTGAATTACTGAATTAATGATTAAGAACAAACAACTGTTATTGCTATTTCTGTGGACGGCGATCGCCTTTATTTTGCGCTTTGCCAATTTGGACTCGAAACCGCTGTGGACGGATGAGTTTTCCACTCTAGTGTTTAGTTTGGGCAACAGTTTTCGGGGTGTGCCGATCGATCGCGCGATCGACCTTTCTACATTATTACAACCGCTACAATTGCGCGCCGATGCTGACACCGCCGACGTGCTCCGCAATTTGCTGCTAGAAAGCAACCATCCACCAGTGTATTTTATGCTCGCCCACTGGTGGATGCGACTGTTTGGGCCGACTGAGGATAGTTTAGTTTGGATTGGGCGAGCTCTTCCTGCATTATTGGGCGTGATTTCAGTTCCAGCTATTTACTTTTTGGGCAAGTTTGCTTTTAGTTCGCGTTTAGTCGGTCAATGTGCGGCCGCGATGATGGCAGTTTCTCCCTACGGCATTTATCTCGCTCAAGAAGCTCGACATTACACTTTAGGAATTTTATTAGTTATTGCCTCTCTTTTTTGCTTGACATTAGCTGTAAAAAAGCTGCAAAATCGCGCTCCTATGCCTGTTTGGGTGTTATTGCTTTGGGTAGTCATTAACTGTCTGGGAATTGCCGTTCACTACTTTTTTACACTGACTTTGTGTGCCGAAGCAATAGCATTAATTGCTGTAATCTGGCAGCAGTTTAATGGGAAGCTGCCAATTTCAAACAGCCAGCCGCCTAATATTTGGCAATTTCAAATCATCTGGCGGCTTTTCGCAGTAGCGATAGGTACTTTAGCTGGCGGTTTAGTTTGGCTGCCGGTATTTTTGTCAAACAAGTACGGCAGCGAACTAACTAATTGGATTGTCAGCGGCGATCGCACATTTTTAAGTTGGGTTAATCCGATTTTTCAAGCTTTAGCTGGATGGATCACTGTCATGTCTCTGCTGCCCGTTGAATCGCCAAATTTGGCAGTAGTAGTTGCATCGGCGATCGCAATGACAATATTTTTTATATTGGTGCTTCCCCTGCTGCGAGGCGCTCTTAAAACTTCATTAAAAACAAGCAATACTCGTTTAGGTACTGTTATTTTCGGCGGATTTGTGCTAGGAGCAATTTTCCTATTTTTCAGCTTTGCATATATTCTCGGGATTGACCTAACTCGCGGCGCTCGATACAATTTCGTCTACTTTCCGGGGGTGATATTGCTGTTAGGAGCAACCTTGGCGGTTATTTTTAACGCACCTACAGCAAAAAGTAAATGGTTTAATTTACCTACTGTGGAAATTGCTGGCAAAAAAGCAGTTCTGCTAATTTTAGCAATGGGTTTTTTCAGCGGTGTAACAGTAAATTCCAATCTCGGCTATCGCAAATATTACAAACCAGACCTTTTAATTCCGATTATCCGCGAATTCTCGAAAGTTCCCGTGTTAATTGCTACTACTCAAAAGACTCATGTAGAAATAGGAGAGTTGATGGGGATAGGGTGGGAATGGGAAAGAAGTTCGGCAACGGATTTTGTAGCGGATGTAACGGATGTAACGGATGTTAGGAAGAAAGAAGAAGTTAAAGCCTTTGATTCTCCGCTGTTTCTTTTAGCTAATCTGAAAAAAGATGCGCCGGGAATAGCGGCAGATACACTTTATAAAACACTCAGTCAATTAGAACGCCCGCTAGATTTGTGGTTGGTTAATTTTCGCGCACCTGTCAATCTAGAACCACAGAAATGTCAGGTTGAGTCGCGCGATGTGCCGGCGGTGGATGGGTATGAATATCAAGTTTATCACTGTTCTTGATTTGGCGATCGCCCGCAACGACAGTCCAATCGACTAGAAAGAGCGATCGATAAATTTATAACTCAATAAACTGACATTGCTAAAGCTATTACCAATACGCATCACCCCGCTGATGTAGATGTAGGGTGCGCTGGGCGCACCTTACCGCTATTAATACGATCGGGACTGTTTGATCGAACGCTAAGAGTCAGCCGCAAAATGTTTAATTAAGACGCTCATCACTTCACCTGGATTTTGAGTTGGGACAAGCGGACTCCAGTCAGAAACGCAGGCAAAATTATCGCGGTGAAAAGAATGAATGACGCGGGAAACAACAGGACGAGAACTGATAATGAAAAGTTTCAAGAGTTCTCGGTTAGCTGAAGTTGGCAAGTTTGGTTCTTGAGCCGGGGGCTGATTGAGTTCGGTAGTTGGATTGTCTGGCCCAACCTCGAAAGCAAGTATTAATTCGGTATTGGGTAGCATTTGCCGGATGACTTTCAGGGAAGATTCAGCTTCGCTGCGGCTGCGAAATTGCGCGACGGGTAAGCGCTGAAAGTTGGGCAGCAGTCGGTAAATAATCCAGGGGTTTGGAGTTTCTGGGTGGTTCATGGCTGTATTGTAAATTGGGTATGTTTGCCCATAGGAAAGTGACAGAATTGCACCTTTGATTTTTAGTGCAGTCTGTTTTGGCTATGGCTGTGCCACTAAGCGCTTAATTTAAGCGGTTAAATTGGATAGTTAAAATAATATGGTAAAAAAAAGGCAACGTCAACGGCAACCAGAAAATGAGTTGCCTTTTCGGAGACTGCGAGAGGACGCTAACTTGAGCCAAGAAGAGTTGGCTGTGCGGATGGGGGTGTCGGCTTCGTCGGTGCGGCGATGGGAAAAGGGAGACGAACCTACGATGACTGTTCGGCAAATGAGGGATTTTTGCCGTTTGGTGGGGGTATGTTTTGATGAGTTGCCGGATTATCTCAGTCGGCGAGTAGATGAGGAGGAGTCACTAGAAATTGACGGTCGGAGATTTTGAAAAATTATGAGGCTATTCGAGAACAAGCAATTTTTAGTGAGTTGCTGGTTTGAATTGCGATTGGTATCAAAAAACAACCACGCTATAATTTTTGTAAGTTTTGGGAAAAACTGCAATGTTAAATTACAACTTGCCGAGGTACTTGACCTCAGCCGATGAACTGCCAGATTCTGACGAAACGCCTGTGGATAACGAACTTCAAGAACTAATACCGGGATTGCTAAAAGCGATATTGCTGATACTTTGGGCAGAACGCATGGACTGGTTTTTTGGCATTGATATGGGTATCTATTATCACCCGGAAAAACCTCCAATTGTCCCTGACGGTTTCTTGAGTTTAGGAGTAGAACGGTTTTACGATGAAGAATTGCGTCCCAGTTACGTGCTGTGGGATGAAAATGTTGTCCCAACTTTGGTGCTGGAAGTCGTTTCCAAAAAGTATCGCAAGGAATACAGCACAAAGTTGGAGGAATATCAAGATTTAGGCGTGCTTTATTACATTATCTATTCATCTCGCCGCCGTCGCAAACCCCGATTGGAAGTACATAAGTTAGTTAATGGGAAGTATGAATTACAGTCGGGATATCCTGTTTGGATGCCCGAAATAGGTTTGGGAATTGGTTGTGAAAGGGGAAATTATTCTGGGGTGACGAGGGAGTGGCTGTATTGGTACGACGCAGAGGGAAAACGTTATCTGACTCCTGAAGAACAGGTGAACAGATTAGCACAAAAATTACGGGAGTTAGGAATCGATCCAAATAGTTTGAGGTGATTTAATTTACGGGTGGAAACCTCAGAGACTGACAAGCGATCGCGCTTTCGATTAAAATAATTAAAATAAGTGCGTTAGCTAAGCTTGCCGCAGGAATCGATCTTTCATTGCAGTACAAATTTTGTGGCAGATGTAGCCGCTCAAACTTTGAGTAATTCTCAGTATGCTCAACTTTCTGATTGAATTAAATCCCCTGCTGGTGGATGTCGTTTTATAGCTTTGTCAGCGGCCCGAATATTAATGACTCTCTCTCGATTTAAGACTAATGCTGTAACTGTAGCTCGTCCAATTGGAGTCAAACCAACTATTGATAATCCATCCGCAGACCAAATAAAATGTTCGCTCCAACTATCTTGTCTGGGGTTAAACAACGGTACTTCTACGTCTGACTGAGCATCTATCGCTCTAGTTTTATCAGATTTCTTGCGGTTGCAGTGAAAGCAAGCTAGTGCCAAATTGTCAATATCGTTAGTCCCATTTTTAGTTAAGGGAATGATGTGCTCGATAGTAAACTCTACGTACTGCCATTGTTCGGAGGCATGACAATATTCGCACAGACAGTTTGCTCTCTGACGAACTTGATTTTGAATATTTTCAGGGATTTGACGGCGAGCGGACATTTCTACACAGTAGGCTGAATCTGACCCAAGAAAAGATTGCGGACAGTCCGATTGACAAAACTGAGGTAATCGTCGATTTCTTCGTAAAGATTGAGTTCTTGTTCTTCCTCAGCATTTAGGGGCAAAGTTTGTTGTTTGTCCAACAGTTCTTGGATTCGATTTTTGACAGCGGTGGAGGCTCTAAAAATGGGTATGCCTTCCACTAATTCAATTCGGACAGCCCCTTCTAGAGGTAGAATATCGCGCAGGTTTTCCAATTTTGGCAGGATTAGCATAGTTGTGGATTTTATGGGTTTCCGTCTTGATTATATCTAGGTTTTTTTCAATCTTGCCTGACACTATCGGGTACGCCCACCGCCGAAATACCCGATATCGCCCTTAAATTTTGACACCGAATCAACTCGTTAAAATCCAAACTGCGCCCTTCTATTTGCGCCACAGCCTCGATCGCCCCCAGCAAATGTCCGGCCGCTTCCGCTTCGTTGTAACCACGCCTGAGAGCTACTCTAATCGCCGCTTCGTCAGCATCTAACTCTACTTGGGAACTGCGGTTGTCGCGCCAAATTCGAGTCATGGCGAGTCCCGTCAAACCGCCCGCGATCGCAGTGCCGATCGCATCTCCCTGCAACAATTCTACAACAGTCCCGACAATTCCCGCCAGAGCCGCACCTTGATAAATATCCGGTTTAAACCACTTAAAATTGCACAGAAAACTTACATTCCGCAATAGCAGTAAATCCCGCTGCGGCTTAGATAGCAGCCGCCACAAATCAAAATTAATATAAATCGGGCGAGATTGATTCCAAGGTAAAGGAAACTCGCAGTCAATTACTGTTGATTGTTGGGGCTTATTAATAATTTTACACGTCATGCGGCCGGAGGCTGGCATCACATCTAACAGGCGGCGAATTTCGGGTTCTGGGTTCATATTTTTTGGGGAATTGGTTATTGGTAATTAGACCTATTGCAGAAATTTTTGATTAATATGTCAACCGCAGATTCAAGGCAGATAAACGCAGATAAACGCAGATAATTTTTAGATAGTTTGGGAATGCTTGCAATTTGAGTCTAATCTGTAGGACACGGCATTGCCGTGTCCTTTTCCCGTAGCTCATTTAAGGGCTTTTCTTAGAGTCAGATTTGGGAAATTATTGAGCTTTCGGAGTTGCTTTTTCACTCTTCGGCGAAGGCTTTGGACTGGCAATTGTTGGGGCAACTGACGGCTTTGAATTCTCAGTTGGGGATGCCGATGATTTTGGAGATTCAGGGGCTGTTAGCGGTGCAGCAGGGGCTGTTTTAGCGCCTAAAATGCTGGCGTCTCCGGTGTCGAAGGTGCCGGCGATGCAAGCGATCATCATTGTCGCTAAAGTGCCGACAAATAATGCTTTCCAACCGAGTTCGGAAATGTCTTTGCGGCGGGATGGAATTAGGGCGATCGTACCGCCGACAAATATGCCGACGGAGGCTAAGTGGGCGAAGCCGGAAAGGGCGTAACTGACAATTAAAACTGTACGATCGCTCACCAGTCCTTTTGCCCCCGCTTCTGCTAAACTTTGATAGGGCGGAATGGCTGTTTCTAATAGCCTGCGACCGATGATTACTGATGCTTGCCAAGAGTCGTCAATGGAGACTCCTGTTAATAGCGTCAGGGGATAAAATAAAAATCCCATAATGTTGGCTAAGGTGACAACTTTGAAAAAGCCACCAATTGGGCCGGGCAAAATTGCCAGCCAACCAAAGAATTGATTGATTAAGGAAACTAAGCCCAAGATTAAAATCAAAACAGCGGCAATGGCTACCGCCATTTTTACACCGTCCAATGCACCAATTATCGCTGCATCGAGAGGGCTGACTCGTTCGATGGGTTCTCCCCCAACAGTCTCTTGTGGCATCGCTTCGCCGTCCATTTCGGAAATTTCTTCGCCCACAAACTCGCGGCCTTTAGGCTTCCGTTCTTCCTTGGGAATGCCACCCATTGTCAGCGGCACGCCTGTTTCGGGTACTAAGATTTTAGAGAGAACAAAACAAGCGGGAATGGCGATAATTGAAGCTGAAACTAAGTGTCCTAAAATATTGGGAAAAACTGGCTTGAGAAAACTGACGTAAATTGCTAAAGTTGAAGAAGCGGCGGTTCCAAAACAGCAAGAGAGGATTGCACAAAGTTCGGAACGAGTCATTTTCGGTAAATAAGGCTTGACGACAATTGCCGCTTCAATTCCTACGAAAATATTGGCCGCGCCGCTGAGGGCTTCCGCGCCGCTCAACCGCATTGTCATATAAAAGATTTTGGCAAAAAGTTCGGTGATAATTTGAATCACGCCGATGTTGTATAGCAAGGCCATGAGGCCAGAAAAAAAGATGACTGTCGGTAAAGCTCGAAAGGCAAAAATATATCCTAAATTAACTGCCGGATCTTTACCAGGTATCGGTACAACATTGCTCCCGAATACAAATCTCGCTCCAGCGTCAGCAGCGGTGAATACTCCATCCAGTAAGCCAGTAAACCACTCTAGGGCGATGCGAGTCGGGGGGAACAGGAATACTAAAAATCCTAAGACTAATTGCAGTCCAATGCCCCAGATGATGACGCGCCAAGGTATATACTTGGACTGTCGGTTTTCTGAAAAAATCCAGGCGATCGCACACAAGCCAAAAATGCCCAAAAACGAGATAAGATTGTAGATAGACATGAGCCTAGTCCTTGAAATAGTTGAGAATGCCGATCGACGGTTTGCACCACATCAGTTATACTATTCATCTGACGGCAAATGTTAAAAAAAATAACGGGCAGATAACTTACGCACTCAACAGCGTACTTATGTCATTGCTTAGGTCATTCCGAAGTCTGCAGATCTTTAGCAAGCCTTGATTTGCCGTAATTACCAGCAGTTTAGATAGAAACTCTAACACATGGAAGCTTTTGCTCCACATCCTCCTGAATGGACTGCGACGGCGGTTCACGCTAATGAGTTTTGCTGTCCCAAGTGCGGTGCTAGCTGCACGGATGCCGCTGATGTCTGGATTAATCGCCGATCGCCAGTATACACCGAGTTCAACCGCCGCAAGTGGCAAGAATTTTACCGCTGCCAGTGCGGCGACGTGTGGTGGGCTTGGAGTAACGATAGGCCTCCTTCTGAACTGGTGCGTCGCGATGAGAGCTCGGATGAGGGGCCCGATGATGATTTTTAGAACGGTGACAGAATTTTCGATTTTCGATTTTCGATTTTCGATTTTCGATTTTATTTAAAATTAGAGTAAGGTGTGCCGAGGCGCACCCTACATTTAGATATGTTAGCGCCAGTTATCAACTAATTCATCACGTCAAGTATTCCCTTGACTACGCCTTCCATGATTCTTTCAATTAAGCTCAATTCATTTTCGCCGATCGACTCATTTAACAGCATTGACTGAATTCTCTGTCTGTCATTGCGAGTCAGTTCGCCTGACGAAAATATCTGCTCTACTATTTGTTCAGTTAGAAATGGGAAAGCTGGAGTTGGCATGGTGGGTCTCTAAAAGCATTAATATTTTATTTTTAAGTTTATTAGAGGAGCCAGTTATTGCGTGGGTTTTTGCCGTCCCACCCAATAACTGGCTCCTATCGTAAGAGTCTGGGGGGATTTTGTCAATACACTGGCGACAGATCAATACAAAATTTTCCTTAAATTTCCAATATTCTGGCAACGGGTGGTTTTGGAGTGCGATGACTTATGCGCTTTGCCTGCAAGGTCGATCGACCCCCGGCGGTGGCGGTGTTCGATCGACCTTTTTAAGTTTATTGGCATTTGGGCGGAACATTACACCTCCCAAAAAAATCAAAACTACAATAGATTTGAATTGGTAATCGGGAATTGGCTTTTCTGAATTCCCTTTTCCTTCCGGCTAATGGCTAATGGCTAATGATTAATGACTAATGACTAATGGCTTCCTCCAATGACCTATTTTCGTTCTGCTCTAATTTTGACATTAGGTTTTGGGCTGCTACCGCTAGCAGTGCGATCGCAACCTGTCATTCCTGCAAATGACGGCACTAATAGTGTTGTTAAATCCGAGCAAAATCGCACAGACATTAGCGGGGGACAACTGTCTGGAAACGGGGCCAATCTGTTTCACAGCTTCAGCCAATTTAATCTCAGCGAAGGTCAAATAGCTAATTTTCTAACTAATCCAAATATTCAAAATATTTTAGGGCGGATTTCCGGCGGCGATGTTTCCGTCATTAACGGTCTGATTTCCATAAGCGGCGGCAACTCGAATTTATTCTTAATGAATCCGGCCGGAATTGTCTTCGGTCAAAATGCTAGATTGAACGTGCCGGGGTCTTTTTTCGCGACAACGGCTACAGGTATTGGTTTCGGCGACCGCTCGTTTAATTCGAGCGGAATTAATGATTACAAATCTTTACTGGGAAATCCCAATCAATTTAATTTTAATAATTCACAACTCGGGACAATTATCAATGCGGGAAACTTGGCAGTGGGCAGCGGGCAAAGTTTAACTTTGCTCGGTGGCACCGTTATTAATACAGGACAATTATCCGCTCCCAACGGTCAAATTACAGTAGCTGCTGTTCCGGGACAAAATTCAGTCCGCATCAGTCAAATCGGCAATTTATTGAGTTTAGAAATCACTCCGTCTTTGCAGTTAGAAAAATCTGCGATCGCCCCACTTGCTTTGCCTCAGTTGCTGACGGGCCCCGGCGTAGCGTCAGCCACAGGTTTAACGACTAACGAACAAGGTCAATTGGTACTGACTGGCGGCCAAACAGTGCCGGCACTTGCCGGAAGTGCGATCGTCTCGGGTTCTGTAAATGTATTTGCTCCTTCTGGGAATGCTGACGGCACAGTCAATATTTTAGGGGAAAAAGTCGGACTGTTCGGCGCAAATATCGATGCTTCCGGGACGAACGGCGGAGGTACTGTGCGCGTCGGAGGCGGTTTCCAGGGGACGGAACCAGTGCCGAACGCACTGGTAACATACGTTAGTCCTGATTCTACGATCGCAGCAAACGCGATCGACCGCGGCAATGGCGGCACTGCGGTAATTTGGTCAGACAATACAACTCGCTTCTTCGGCAATATTAGTGCTCGCGGTGGCATCGCCGCAGGTAACGGCGGCAGAGTCGAAGTTTCGGGCAAAAATGCTTTAACTTTCCAAGGAGAGGTCGATACCCGCGCGACTAACGGTGCGATCGGCAATTTGTGGCTCGATCCGGCAAATATTACGATCGTCAGCGGTAACGGCGACAGCAGCGCGCGATCGACTGGCGGGGAACTCGAATCGGCACCAGAACCCAATGAAACATCGATCTCAGAAGTACAGTTGGAAGAGATGGCGGCCGGCAGCAACGTGGTTCTAGAAACCCCCGGCTACATTATCCTCCAAGACTTGCCCGATAACAAACTTTCCCTGCAAGCGAGAACGGGAGACACAGTAACATTTAGATCGGGCGGAGTGTTGTTTGTCAATGACCCCAAGGACTCAATCGAGACTCAAGGTGGCAACATCAACTTTTTCGCCAGCAGCATTTCTCTGGGCGGACTCAATGCTAACGGCGGCAATATCGCTATCACTGCTAACGGCATTGACTTTAGGGGCGGCAGCAATTCCGCCAGCAGTGCGGGGGGAACAATTCGCTTGCAGCCCAACGATAGCCGAGCAATTCGGATCGGTGGCACCGGCGATTTTTTTGGCATTTTGGACTTGACGGCAACGGATCTCGGCGCTTTGGCGGGGGGTTTTCGTTCGATCGCGATCGGGCGCGAAAACAGCAGCTCGATCGCGATCGTCGCCCCCATTACCTTCAACAGCCCGCTGACACTTCAAGGATGGTCGATCGCGATCGACCATCCCCTGAGAACAAGCGGCAGCGCTAGCTTGACTCTCGACGCGCCCAAAACCGATCTCAACGCCAACATTGCCACATCCGGCGCAGATCTAACTTTTACAGGAAACCTGTCCCTGAATGCTGACGTGGCTTTGAGCACTCAAGCTAGGGGCAGCATTCTGTTCTCCGGTAGCCTAGACGGAGCTCGCGCCCTGAGACTAGACGCTCAGCGAGTGCTGTTCGGCGGTACAGTCGGTCAAGCTGCACCCCTGGCGAGTTTGACTGTCAACGCCCGCAGTACGGAGGTTTCGGGCAATATTGCGACATCGGGCGACATCGCTTTCAATAGTAACGTCACAGTCGATCGCAGCGCCGCCCTAGCCGCCACTACCGGCAATATCGCCTTTGCCAATACCCTCGACAGCATCCCGGGCCGAGCAAATAACTTGACGCTGCGCGCTGGCGGCAACATTAGTTTTGGCGGCCTAGTCGGTCAAACTCAGAGGTTGGGCCGGCTCTCGGCTGATGCTGCTAGCGTGACGGCTGCTTCCACAATTACAGCGCGCAGTTTGAGCGTTAACGCCCGAGATTCCGCTAGATTCGGGGGGGACAGCACGGCCGCTTTGGGAGCCGATATCAAGGCAGAAAATGTCCTCTTAGAGGGTAATTTAAGGACGGATGGCGGCAGCGTGAATCTGCAAGGAAGCCGCGAGGTTCGGACTGGGAATATTACCTCGAACGGCGGGAGCATTCGGGTTGAGGGGAATACTGTTGCTGCGGGCGCGATCGACTCGTCATCGGCAACGGGAACAGCAGGCGCGATCGCTCTCCAAAGCAATGCCGGCGCTTTAACTGCGGGAGCTTTGAACGCTTCGGGGGCGATCGGCGGAAATATTGCTGTCACCTCTTCATCGGGCATTTCGGCTCTCGATCTCAACTCCAGCAGCACTTCAAACGGCAACGGCGGGGGCGTTTCCCTGAGCGCGACTGGTAACATTCAGTTGGGCTTTATCAACGCTCAAGGCGGCCCTGGAGGCACTGGCGGCAGCGTTGATGTGACCACCCTCGGTTTGTTTCGCTCGAACAATGTTTTCAACGATATATCGGGCAATTCTTCGAGTATTTCTACTGCCGGAGGTGCGGGGGCGGGGAGGATCGAAATTCGCCACGGAGGCGGTATCGATCGACCGTTTGTAGTTGGCGGCGCGATCGACAATGGAACCCGGGGAAGCATTAATGCTGGCGCGGGAAATGCCATTTTGCCCAGTCTTGCTTTTGGGCAAACTTACACCCAAGGAATTTTACCAAATCAGATTTCCCTAATTACGCCGGGCCCGCCCTCTGCTCCGGCAACAATTCCCGCACCAATTCCCGCACCAATTCCCGAACCAATTGTCGAACCAATTCCCGCACCAATTCCCGCACCGCCTCTACTTCCCGTAAATCCCGATCCTGCGCTGTCACTTCCTGCATCTTTGCAAGTACAATTGCGATCGGAAAGTAGATACAAACATTCCCCAATTAGCCAGGATATTTTCGCTCCTTCTCGCAGGCTAGATTCGGCAAGTTCGGGAGTTTTATCATTTGAGAAAACCTTTAGTCGCGAGTACGAAAAATATCTAGACTTGCCCGCAAGAACGCCGATTACTAATATATCGGTAATTTACGAAACTCTTCGTAAAAATCAACAAATTACCGGGGTAAAATCTGCAATCATTTATATGAATTGGGTCAGTGGTTCGGCAGCAGCCGCTGCCAAAGAAAATGGTTCGGTACTGGTCGCAAGTCAGGATTTATCTAATCTATTGCCTGTGACAAAAAAACTCACCTCCGGGCCCGCTCGCGTCTTAGAAGATAAGTTGGCCCAGAGGTTGCCGCCGCATGGCAAAGAAGTTTCCGATGTTCCTAACGGGGAGCATTTAGAATTAGTGTTAGTAACAGCTAACGCTGAACCGAGGCGCGTTTTAATTCCAGCGACAACGCGCTGGCAGGTGTTGCAACTAGCTGACGCATTTCAAAGCGAAATAACTAATCCCCGCAAAAGAAGCAGCATTAGTTATTTGGATACGGCACAAAAACTTTATCGGTGGTTAATTGCGCCAGTGGCCGCAGAATTGGCAGCTTTAAAGATTGACAATTTAATTGTAATTCCGGCAGCAGGTTTGCGGAGCGTGCCGTTTGCGGCCCTTCACGACGGCAAAGGCTTTTTAGTTGAGAAATACAGCATTAGCGTGATGCCTAGTCTGAGTTTGACTGATATCGGCTACGACAATATTGCGGATGATGAAGTTTTGGCGATGGGGGCGTCGGTATTTGAAGATAAAGCGCCGTTGCCGGCGGTACCGGTGGAGTTAGAGTCGATCGCGCCGCCCGATCGCGGAAAATCATTTTTGAATCAAGATTTTACTCTCGGAAATTTGCAAGCTCAGCGGGCAAATCGGCCTTTTGGCATCATTCACTTAGCAACTCACAGCGAATTCCAGCCCGGGGAACCGAAAAATTCTTACATTCAGTTGTGGGATACTAAATTGCGCCTCGATCAAATGCGGCAGTTGCGGTGGAATGAACCGCCGGTGAATCTGTTAGTTTTAAGCGCGTGCAGTACCGCTTTGGGCGATGCAGAGGCGGAGTTAGGGTTTGCGGGTTTGGCGGTAGCTAGCGGTGCTAGATCCGCTTTAGCGAGTTTGTGGGAAGTCAGCGATGATGGGACTTTGGGGCTGATGACTGAGTTTTATCGGCAGTTGCGGGCCCCCAGACGCGGTGGCAATTTGATGATTAAAGCGGAGGCTTTGCGGCGCGCGCAATTGGAGATGCTGCAGGGGCGCGTGCGGATTCAAGACGGGATGCTGCGAGTCGAGGGGCTTTCTATGAGTCTAACTTTGCCTCCGGAAATTGCGGCGCGGGGCGATCGAGTGCTTTCGCATCCTTATTATTGGGCCGCCTTTACAATGATTGGCAATCCTTGGTAATGGGGATGTTGAAGGAACAAGGAAAAAGGGGCGTTGCTGAATCAAGCTATCAATAGTGCAGTAACTGGAACATCCTGAAATTTTAGGTAATGTATTTAGGACTTATATCGTTTCCGATGCAACCGGAAACGCTATCAAATGTCTCGAAACTATGAGATCATAATACCCATCCTAAAATTCCCGATCGAAACTGTTCAACGGCTGTCCCCAGTCAGATTTTGTGTGTTGTTTTCACATAAGTCTGTAATTCATCGAGCTCGCAGACTTCTGAAATTACCTCGGGGTGATAAGCATTTAATCGGATTTTTCTCACAAGTCTTACCCAAGTTATTAGGGTGATGTGATGAACTCCCTTGATTCGTTAATACCCGGAAAATTCCTACCATTGACATAGATTTTTAGGCCTTCGGGTTTCACAGTCTAACTGTAACCAGGCGTGGGATTCATCATCAGCGATAAATTAACAACCCGATTTGACACAAATGTGCTTCTGTTTTCCTTTTTTATTAGGGTTTTTACGGCTGTGGGTTGATTTTCACTGGCTTTTATTGCATGGTGATTCCCCCTATTCATACTATAATTATGCAGCGCCCAAATCTCCTAAGAAGCTCAACGGCGATCGCAATTCCCTCTGTATTGCCTGCTTTTGCAAGAAACTGTAGAGCGATCGCACTCGTCACCTAAATATTTATTTTATTTATACTTTTTTTAAGAAATGTAAAAATTAATGTTTTTTAGTTAAAATTTAAATTTTGCTGAAAGTGCAGGCTAGTCTTTATATTAGAGGATACATCTACTTACAAATTGAGAATTGCTAAAAAAAATGTGTATTAATTATTAAAAGAGGCTGCAAGGATGATTAACTTAGCCGGCTACGAGATTACCAACCAAATTCATGAAAGTAACAATTCTTTAGTTTACCGAGGACTGAGAAAGCAAGACAACAAACCAGTCATTCTCAAATTTCTCAAGCAAGATTATCCGCTGCCAGCTTCGTTAGTCAGATACAAGCAGGAATACGAAATTACACGCAATCTTGACCTAGAAACTGTACCTAAAACCTACAGCTTAGAAAGATATCAAAACAGTTTAGTTATTATTTTCGAGGATTCGGGT
>NZ_JAUBTQ010000019.1:0-128135 GCF_036702515.1 Microcoleus sp. BROC3 | reverse complement strand
CCGATTTAGCCACTCAAAAATATTGAAGATTATTATGATTGATTAGATAAAGTTATCACCACAAGTCCTGAAGAGCCTCCCACAGCACCCAACAAAGGCTAGTACATAGACAAGAATTTGGAGCAATACTAGCAGAGAAAACAGTAACTGCCTTGAGTGTGGATGGAGGAAAAGCAAGATTGAGAACCGAGACAGGACAAGCAAGTGAGTGGCGAGACTACAAAGCCGTAGCGTTACATAACCAAAAGTGTGCAGCATTTTTTCAACAGCAGGATGAGCTATTAGAGTGAGGGTAGTGCTTTTATGTAAAGGATGGAGAAATTTGAGGCGGTTGAACTTTCAGCATTCCTAATCGGATTTGGTGATTGTAGTCATGAATGAAGTTCCAAATAGCACCCTTGTGATTCTCCAACTTTTTAGAAAACGATAACGTCTTCCTGACTAATCGCGAAATTCGTTGCTTGAGAGTATTGTTCAATCGTTCAATGTAACTGGTTAATCCACTTTCCTTGCCGACAGACTTATGCCTTTTACGGGCGTAAAACTACGGCATAGGCATCAAGAGTGATCGGTATAAATCTTGGCACTGCAGGCGATAGACACAAGCGTAGTGAATCCCATAATGCTTGAGCCGACTTCGAGGAGCGGTCTCCAATATGACATCCGTGAACTTCCCGAGTCTTGGTATCCATTGCTAACCAGACCCATTGTTTATTCCCTTTGTCATCTACTTTCATACCAGAGTTCATCCATTTGGACTGTGTGTTTTCCAACTTCTTTCGGGATGACCGTGGCGCAAGAGTTCTATTGCACCGTACAAGTGGTTCACATAATGCCAGGAGCCAGCTCTCAGAAACGCCCATGACTCGGGCAATACCAGCGAGGGAAATCCGCTCTCTTGAGAAGTAACTCAATTTTTGCCAAAGTGTCGGTGTCTTTGGCTGTCCAAGTTCGGATTTTCGACAAATTGCCGACCACAGTCGCGACATTTGTGGTTTTGTTTGCCCCGACGAGTCATCCCATTTTTCATTACATCGTCAGAACCACAAGTGGGACAAATCAGATAGGGTTTCATGATGAGACTCCTCAAAAGACTGGACATAGAGGTATTATCCTCCATCCTTTACATAAAAGCACTACCAAGATTTCTTTGGCTGGTATAGCTAGAACTACCGATGTCTCTAAAAAATGGTTACAGGATTACGTAAATAATAAATATGCCTCAATCGAACGCCTGGTAAAGGTTAAGCCTAAAAAAAAAGTCAGATTGAATGTTGAATGTGACGAACTTTGGTCATTTGTAGATTGCCAACAAAATAAGCAATGGGTGTGGCGCCGCAATGGATAGAGAAACCCGAGAAATTATTGGTGTTTATATTGGCTCTCGTAGCGAAGAAGGAGCAAAACAATTATGGAATTCTCTACCTCCTGTATATCGACAATGTGCTGTTTGCTATACAGATTTTTGGGAGGCTTATGCTTGTATTTTTCCTTCGCTACGCCATCAGCCAGTTGGTAAAGAGAGTGGAAAAACTAATCACATTGAAAGATTTAATAATACTTTGCGCCAACGTGTTTCTCGGCTCGTAAGAAAGACTATTTCATTTTCTAAAAAGTTAGAAAACCATATTGGTGCTATTTGGTATTTTATCCATCATTACAACTATGTTTTGAGCCAATGAATATCTAATCACTACATATTTATCACTACCGTATGGGGTTTTGCGCTAGCGACAGCGGGTACGTTGTTTTTGATGAGTGCGGTAATTTTTAAAGATGCTTGGCCTGCTATTAGCAAATTTGGACTCTCCTTCTTGTGGAATCCCAAGTGGGATATCGGCGAGTTGCAGTTTGGGGCCTTGCCGTTTATTTACGGCACTGTGATTAGTTCTGCGATCGCCATTATCATCGCCATTCCTCTAGGACTTTCAGTAGCTATAATTACCAGCGAGAACTTCTTACCCGTTTGGGTGCGATCGCCCTTGGGATTCATGGTTGAATTAATCTCGGCTATTCCCAGCGTGATAGTTGGCCTGTGGGGAATCTTTGTTTTGATTCCCTTTTTGTTGCCCTTGCAGCAGTCATTGTTCGAGAATTTCAGTTGGTTTCCTCTGTTCAGCAGCGAACCTTTAGGTCCCGGAATGCGGCCCGCTGGAATACTTTTATCGATTATGATTCTGCCCACAGTAGCCGCCATCAGCCGCGATGTATTGATGTCAGTTCCAGTCGATTTGCGAAGTGCTTCGATGTCCCTCGGTGCCACCCGCTGGGAAACAATATTTAAGCTGTTACTACCAGCAGCTAGTTCAGGAATTATAGGCGCTACAATCTTGGCCTTAGGACGGGCTTTAGGCGAAACAATGGCCGTCACAATGGTGATTGGCAACTCGATTCAAATCAATCAATCCCTGCTAGCTCCCAGCTACTCAATTCCTGCTGTTTTGGCAAGTCAATTTCGGGAAGCTCTCGAACCGCTGCACATCGGCGCTTTGATGTATTTAGCCTTGATTCTATTTGTCATCACTCTGTTGGTGAATGCAGTGGCAGTATTGCTGGTTAAGCTAATGAGCGTGAAGGGATCTAAGAATTAACACGATCGAAAGCATTTTGGTTACAAGCCCACGGATTTATCCGCTGGATCAATCTAAAATCTAAAATCTAAAATCTAAAATCGCATGACTCAAGCACAAAATTCAGACAGCATTCTGGATGTAGAAATCAACAATCCCCTGTCGCTGAGCCGAATTTTTTTCGACCGGGGCATGACAGTTATCGCTTTCGCTCTGACAGCTCTAGCCCTGCTCCCTTTGTTTGCTATTCTATACAAAATTCTGGGGGAAGGATTAACGTATTTGAGCTGGGAAGTGCTAGTTTCTCTACCAGCACCCGTCGGAGTTGAAGACCAGCCCAACGGCTTTGCAAATGCGATTATCGGCACAGGTTTAATGGTAGGAATTGCTACATTAATCAGCGTGCCCATAGGTGTAATGACGGGAATATTTTTGTTGGATTTTGGTAGAGAAAACAAAGTGATAGCCAATAGTATTCGCTTTATCACCGTCATTCTCAGCAGCGTTCCCTCGATCGTAGTTGGCGTCTTTTCGTACGCCCTAATTGTCGTTACCACCAAAGCATTTTCAGCATTAGCAGGCGGTTTTGCCCTCGGCATTATCATGCTTCCTGTTGTTGCTCTGACAACAGAACAAGCATTAAAATTAGTGCCTATTTCTTACCGCCTCGCTTCTGCTGGTTTGGGAGGCGGACGTTTTCAAACTATTTTTCGGATTATTATTCCCTCAGCACTTCCAACTATTACCACAGGTATTTTACTCGCTGCTTCGCGGGCAGCCGGTGAAACCGCCCCGCTGATTGTAACTGCGTTGTCGAGTCAATTTTGGCCTCCTTTAGTTGATAAATTGGGCGAGATAATGCAGTCCCCCATAGGTACAGAAACCATTTCAAAACTAAAAGAAATTCCCGAAACACTGCTAACTCCAACTCCTTCCATGTCAGTATTAATATACAGTTATGCCAGCTCTCCTTACAAGGAGCAGAACGAATTGGCGTGGACTGCTGCCTCTGTCCTTTTGGGGATGGTTTTGATTGCTAGCGTCGCATCCCGTACAGTAACTCGGAAACGCTTGCAAAACCGATAAATCAATAACTAAAGTGCATATCTCAGTCAATTATTAACAATATAACCAGCCAAATAATGAAACCTAAAGCTAACTTGAACTCCGAAAACTATACAGCTCAATTCCTAGAGGATGCCACCCCGGAAATAGACCCCAATGCAATGCCAGCACTGCGGATTCAGGACTTGAGTTTTTATTACGGAACTCACAAAGTCTTAGAAAATTTATCGATGAATATCCCTCACCCGCAAATTACGGCGATTATTGGTCCTTCAGGTTGCGGCAAATCTACCTTTCTCAAAGCTCTCAACCGGATTGGTGAATTGGAGGGAAAAGTTCAAATTAAAGGAAGAGTAGAGTTTTTTGGACAGGATATTTACAGCCCGAAAGTAAACATTAATAGTTTGCGCCGCCAAATTGGGATGGTGTTTCAAAGACCAAATCCTTTTCCGCTGAGCATCTACGATAATATTGCTTACGGGGTGAGAATTTTTGGTCGAAAAAGTAAAGCAGAATTAGATGAAATTGTAGAATCTGCACTTAAAAGTGCGGCGCTTTGGAATGAAGTCAAAGACGATTTGAAGAAATCGGCTCAGGGAATTTCGGGGGGACAGCAGCAGCGGCTTTGTATTGCTCGCGCTTTGGCGGTAAAGCCAAAAATTTTGCTAATGGATGAACCTTGTTCTGCTCTAGATCCGATTTCAACGATGAAGATTGAGGAGTTATTTCAGACTCTGCGGCAGCAGTTAACAGTTGTAATTGTGACGCACAATATGCAGCAGGCGGCTCGTGTTTCTGATTACACGGCATTTTTTAATACTGATGAAAGTCGCATCGGCCGCCTGGTTGAATTTGGACTGACAAGTAAGATTTTTACTTCTGCAGGCAATTCGAGTACGAGAGATTACATTCAAGGCCGTTTCGGTTAATATTTACATCTTGAACCTCTTTCAGAACAGGCAAGATGCCTGTTCCACAACAGACTAGACAAATATTTTTGTGGAGCAGGCATCTTGGCTGCTATAGTTAGGGCAACCGCCAAGTTTCTAAAGGTTCCAGTGGACGTTATTAATTGCTGAAACCATTGGGGGAATTTCTTTCTTCACATCGATTTGTGGCTATATGTCTTTACCACTTTTGAAGCGAGAGTTAGGTGTTTTCGGCGCAACTCTTATGGGCCTGGGCTCAATCCTCGGTACCGGAGTATTTGTGAGTATCGGCATTGCTGCGGAAGTTGCTGGGCCGGGAGTGATTTTGGCTGTGGGTATTGCGGCTTTAGTTGCTGTTTGCAATGGCCTTAGCAGCGCTCAATTAGCGGCAAATCATCCTGTTAGCGGCGGTACTTATGAATATGGCTACAAATATCTCAATCCTTGGCTGGGTTTCACTGCCGGCTGGATGTTTCTGTTGGCGAAAACGGCTTCTGCTGCTACTGCTGCTTTAGGTTTTGCGGGGTATTTTTTTAATGCAGTTGGTGTAGCCGATCGCACTTACCTGATCCTAACAGCTTTAGTCGCCCTCGCCGCCCTCACTTTAATTGTATTGACGGGAATTAGGCGATCGAATATTGCCAATACTGCCATAGTCTCAGTTACACTTCTATCCTTAGCGGTGTTTGTTGCTGTCGGTCTGGCAGAGGTAAGGTGGGAAATGCCCGCACTACAGAATGATAGCTCGATCGGCTCCATCCTCCAGGCCACCGCCCTGATGTTTGTCGCTTATAGCGGTTACGCCCGCATCACCACAATGAGCGAGGAAGTGCGGGAACCGAGGGAAACCATTCCCAAAGCTATAATTTTAACTTTGGCGCTAACAATGCTGCTTTACGTGGCGGTAGCAATAGTTGTTGCGGGCGCGGGGGGAGCCGATAAATTGTCTTTACAAACAGGCGGCACGGCTGCACCCCTGGAAGTCATCGCCCGCAGTTTCCCAATTCCGGGAGTTTCTCAACTGCTAGCCGTCGGCGCAATTACCGCTATGTTGGGAGTCTTGCTGAACTTAATTTTAGGGCTGTCGCGCATCTGGCTGGCGATGGGGCGGCGCTTGGATATGCCGAGAGTCTTGGCGAGGCTGAATCCTTCGGGGACAACGCCTTATGTGGCTGTGGTGGTTGTGGAAGTTACGATCGCACTTTTAATCCTCGTCGGCGATGTCAAAACCACTTGGTCATTTAGCGCTTTTAGCGTTTTGATATATTACGCTATCACCAACCTCGCCGCGCTGCAACTTTCCGCCACCGAAAGGCTTTACCCGCAGTGGTTGGCTTGGGTGGGTTTGGGGAGTTGTCTGTTTCTGGCTTTCTGGGTGGAGAGGCAAATTTGGCTGACAGGGTTGGCATTAATTGCCGCCGGTTTAATTTGGCGGGCGATCGTCCGGCTGCTGGCGAGAAACTAGAATTGTGATAGATTGAAACACCATCCCGGATTGTGGAGGGTCATGCCCGATCGAACCCCCTTGCTGGCGACTCAAGAATCTGTCGCATTCAGCGCCATCAGTCGCTATATCGCTCAAACACTAATTTCCATTCAGCAAAAGCATCCCGAATGGATAGCTGAAAAATACAGGAAAACCCCCTGGGCTAAACCTGATTTTCAGTCAGTTTTGATTGGAAAATTGACAAAAAGTTTCACTGTAGCCAGCGATACAGATTCCCTGCTGCTGACTGCAAAAAAATACCTACAAATTCTGCTGGTTCCAGAATTCGTTAATTCACCTCAATTCAGCAAATTATTTGCCAAAATTCAGCAGCTAGCCCAATCTGAAACAGCACCCGCTAAATCACAAAACTCAGTTTCGTCCAAACCTCCCACTCTCACCAATCCAACAAATTCGCTTTCTATCGGCATTGCTATCTTGCTGTTAGATGTCGAAAACTTGCAACTCAACATCGAAACCGAAAAATTTTTAGAGGGAATTTGCCACTATCCCATCCAAATCAAAGTTGCCTTTGCCAACTGGCGCAGCATGGGCAAAAAAGATGCCGAATTTCACCAGCGCGGCTATCAACTAATTCACGTCCCCCCCGGCAAAGACAGCGCCGACTTAAAAATGGCTACAGTCGGCGCATCTATTTTCGTACATTATCCCACAGCCAAAGAGATTTTTGTCTGTTCGTCCGATCGCGCCCTCACTCACCTCAGCAATACACTGCAAGCCCACGGATTAACCGTATTTCAAGTTCGCAAACAAATAGATAAAATCATAGTTTTAAACAGCAAAACCGGACAAGTTGAAACCCATTCCCTCGTAACTATACCGGAAATTACACCCCTCGAACAATTAGTTATTCAGCTAAAAGAGTTAATCAAAACCGAGCAACAACGCACCTCAACTCAGTGGATAAAACTTTCTACTATTGCAGTTATATTTAGGCAAACTTACGGTTTAGTCCTCAATCAAGTTGTGGCAACTCATTCGCTAGGCAGTAAAACCAGGGATCTCTTTCTCAAATATCCGACCGAGTTTGTCGTCCACAAACCCTCAGAAAATTCTCAAACTTATGTCACTCTTTTTGAAGTTAAATTGTCCCCCCCCCCGCCAATACTTAACAAAGAAAATCAAAATAACACTGCGGCAGCACCTGCAACACTGACAGATATTAATTCTCTGGAAGACTTGGAAAAAGCTCTAGTCAAAATAGTTAGCGACTTAACCGGAAACTCTCCTGATAATTCTGTATTTCTCTCCAATGTAGGCAGCGAATTTCACCGACAATACGGCAAACAAATTACCCAAATAATTAAGGACTTTAATCTCGGTAGAAAATTTCCTAAATTTTTGCAATCTTGCACTTCTCTCCAGCTCACAAAAGCAGAAAAAGGCTGGCAAGTTTCCCTAAATTAATTAAAAATTAAAATAGATAAACGTCCCGATTACTAGAAACTTAAGTTATCATACAATCTGGACGTAAAGAAATGTAAAGGGATATGCAGCACAAAGTTGTGGTTGTGGTGGGTGCGACTGGCGGCATCGGTTCAGCGGTGGCCCGGAAACTAGCCGATGCGGGTGCGAGGCTAGTGCTCGCCGCCAGAGACAGCAGTAAGTTAGACGCTTTAGCTGGCGAATTGTCGGCAACAGAGGTACTGTGCGTGCCGACAGATATCACCGATTTGCAGCAAGTCGAGACGCTGATGCAGACAACTCTGGAACATTTCGGACAAATTGATGCCCTCGTAAACGCCGCCGGTGCCGGAATTCTCAAGCAGTGGAACAAGTTAGAACCCGCTGATTTAGATGCAATGCTTGACTTGAACTTGAAAGGCAGCTTTTACACGTCTCAAGCAGCGGCGAATGTGATGAAAGAGCGAAAATCCGGCCACATCTGCAATGTCATCGGGATTTTGGGCAAGCATTCGATGGCGATGGGAACGGCTTATTGCGCTTCAAAATTTGGGGTAGTTGGTTTCAGCAAGTGCATGGCAGATGAACTGCGACGCTACGGCATTAAGTTTACGCTATTCTATTTTGGCGGGGTAGATTCTCCGTTTTGGGATAATGTGAGTTTGAAGGTAGACAGGTCAAAAATGCTGAGTACCGAAACTGCCGCAAATGCGATTATTTTTGCTCTTTCGGCTGACCCGCAAGCTGTGCCGATGGAGATTAATATTCAGCCGGAAAGTCATTTGTTCTTTTAGCGATTGAGGAGTCATTTGAAGGCAGAAGGCAGCGGCACCTCAAGCCCAGAAAAATTATGACCTCTTTAGGTTTGAGAACTTGCACAGCACCTAATTATGTAGGGTGCTCTTCTGCCGCGCACCTTACGGCTATAACTCGCGCCTCAAACTATTTTTTGACGTTAGTCCTGTTGGCGAAAGCCTCGCGGCCAAACGCAAGTTATCGCAGATACCGGGTTTCTTTTAAGCGCCGACTTATTTCTGCCTTCAGAGGTAGCTAAGATATTCCATCTTTAGGTTATTATTAAGCCGGCGCACAATAAAAAAAATGAAAAATATCCATTACTCAGTCCCTCCCTTGCAGTTTCGCACAGAAAATAAGCCGATTTTCCATTTTTCAGTTTCCATTTTCAATTATTGATTATGGAGTTCGATCGCATTCAATTTTACGTTGAAAACGCTAAAGTATCCCGCGACTGGTTTGTCGGCAAGTTAGGCTTTCAATCAATAGCAGGTTATGCCAACAGCCACACTCACACTGAAGCTGTCAGCAGCGGCAATGTATGTTTTATTTTATCTTCGCCCCTGACACCCGCTAGTCCCGCGGCTCGTTGGTTGAAGTTTCATCCTCCAGGGATTGCCGATGTGGGTTTTCGGGTAAAAAATATCGAATTAGCAGTAGCTAGAGCGGCTGCTGAAGGCGCTAAAATCCTAGAACCGATTCACGAAGACCTAAACCCAGCAGGCTATTCTAAGCGGGCAAAAATCGCTGGCTGGGGAGATTTAAGCCATACGCTCGTTGAGCGAATTGGCGAGAATTCAGCGCTGCAGGCTTCTCCTAACCTGCCGCTGTTTACCCGGATAGACCACGTAGTGTTAAATGTTGAATCCGGCGATTTGTCAAGTGCTGTTAGTTGGTATCAAAAAATATTAGGTTTTCGACCCCAGCAAAATTTTGACATTCAGACTGAGAAATCGGCTTTGCGGAGCCAAGTTATGGTGCACGCTGAAGGTGAGGTGCAATTCCCGATTAATGAACCGGCATCAGCTAATTCTCAAATTCAAGAGTTTTTGAGTGCAAATCGGGGGCCGGGAATTCAGCATATGGCTTTGCAAACTGCTGATATCGTGGGTGTGGTTGGCGATTTGCGATCGTGCGGTTTGCCTTTTCTACCAGTTCCTCCCACATACTACTCCGAATTGCAGCAGCGACAAAACTATTTGCCCGCAGATTGGCAAGCAATTGCAGCTTGTCAAGTTTTAGCAGATTGGCAAGAAGAGACTCCTGCAGCGATGCTGCTGCAAATCTTTACCCAGCCAATTTTTGCAGAACCGACTTTCTTTTTCGAGATTATTGAGCGCCGAGTTAGTTTAGTTGACGGCAAACAGGTGCAAGCTGGAGGTTTTGGGGCGGGGAATTTTCGAGCTTTGTTTGAGGCAATTGAACGGGAACAAATGAAGAGGGGAAGTTTGATCGATGATTGACAAAACTTCCACTTTTTAGGTCATACAGGCGTGTCGATCAGCACTGCGATATCTTTCCACCCGTAGGCAATTTCTTTGAGGGCAACGCCTGCTCTACTTGTTTGCAGTTCGTCCACTTTTTCACCTCCTAAAAATTCATAAAATCTACAGGCTGAATTGTCTGCTAGTACCCAAACCAGCATCGAGTTCAAACTTAATTCTGCCAATTTTGTGGCAACTGTTCTCACGAGTTGCCGTCCGATTCCTTGACGCTGATATTCCTCCAAAATATAGATGGCAAATAATTCTCCTTTATATACATATTTGCCCGTGCGCTCGCCACCACCGGCAGCAAAACCCACAATTTGTCCCGAGTCATTCTCAGCAACGCAGACAAAAATCCCAGTATTTTTGACGTTTGTCAGGATTTCTTGCCAATTGCTTTCTCGCTTTTCATAGGATAACTGTGCGAGGTAATCTGTCGGTACAATTTTTCGGTAAGCTGTCCGCCAAGTATCTAGATTCACCCGTGCGATTGCAGGTGCGTCAGCGATTTTAGCTTCTCTCACAATCATCAGCAAATACTCCTTTCGGGCCCTGAAATTCTCTTTTCAAGTCTAGGGCAACTATACGATCGCGCCCTTCTAGCTTAGCTCGATAAAGCGCTCGATCTGCCTCTCGAATTAACCCCTCAATCGATAAACCAGCAGCAGCAACAGCATTAGTTACCCCGATACTGAGAGTTACAAACTTACCGATCTTGGAAGCAGCGTGAAAAATTGCCGCATCTTTCAAATCGCTGCGAATTGATTCAGCTACCTGCTTTGCTCCTTTCATATCAGTTCGCGGCAGAATTACCGCAAATTCTTCGCCGCCGTAGCGGGCCGCTAAATCTCCCCTGCGCTGAGCGCTGCTAGCTAAAATCTGCGCCACTTGTTTTAAACATTCGTCGCCTCCTTGATGCCCGTAACGATCGTTGTAAAGTTTGAAAAAATCGATATCGCACAAAATTAAAGACAGCGGCTCTTTTTCTCGCTGCATCGACTCCCATTCTAACTCCAATGTTTTGTCAAAACAGCGGCGGTTGGGAAGTTGAGTCAATCCGTCCATCGAAGCGAGCCGCTGCAATTCCATGTTAGCTGCTTCTAATTCTAATTTGGCTTGTTCTAAAGCTAAATTTTGCCGCGCTAATTCTTCACTTTGCCGTTTTTCTTTTTCGTACAAAAATCGGATTGAAGCTTCAGCTTTTTGCAATTCTTGCTCTGCAAATTTGCGCTTGACAAACTCGCCTAATTGAGAACCTAAACCAGCTATTATCTGAAGTAACTCTCGATCCGGTGGCAGTTCTTCCCGGCAAAAAAAAGTCATTATTCCTACAACTTGGCTCCTAGCGTGAATGGGAAAACCGAATCCCGATCGCAGTCCCGCTTCCTCGGCCAAGCGCGATCGCACGAAATTGCGATCGCCCGCAATAGCAGTAATCCACTGCGGAGAACCTCTCCTGGAAACCGATCCCGGCAAATCCTCACCCGGAGGCAAAGTAATCTGCGGGTCGTTTTCGGCAAACTCGCTAACTTCTTCCGCTGGCTGCCAAACTGCCGCCCGCCGCCAACAAGGAGTTTCCTCGATCGGACAGCAAAGTGGCAGACACCAAAGCGGCTGTTTTTCGGATTTTATTTTCGCACCCAATCTAGTTTCTTTCTCCCCCTCTGCGGGCGTCCACAGTTCGCCAATATCCCACCCAAAACTTTGGCAAATAGCTTGCAAAATTCTCGGAGTTGCGCTATCTAGAGAACTTGATTCTGACAGGATATGAGTAACAGCATACTGTGCTTCTTGACAATTTTTTATCCGCTGTTGCTTGGTAATATCTTTACCGATATAAACAAAATCTTGTAGAACCTGGCTATCTGGATACTTGCTTCCTATGCTTGTCTTGAAAGTAGAGCATGAAAACGCGACAATCAGCTTTAAACCTATTTTCGTTTGGCAAGCTACTTTTACTTGAGGCCAATATTCGCTTTTAAGTGCAGGAGGTAGCTGGCTGACTTTGCGCAACAATTCTTCGTCAGTCGTAATCATGGATATGGATTTGCCGATTAATTCCGCTTCTGTATATCCAAATAATTGCTGTGCAGCTTGATTCACTTTTTTGATTTTTCCCGAGCTTGCTGTTACTAACAAAACATCGCCTAGGGAATTAATAATTTTGTCAATATAATCTCCAGCCGCAGCTAAGTAATCGACTTTAATACTGTTTTCGTTGGCAGCCTGAACCATGCTTTGCTGAACTACAATGCTATCTGTCACATCTTCGCATAAAATAATCAATCTGTCAGCATTGGCTTCTCCATTATAGCCAAAGATGTACAAATTTAGATACAAATAAGATCCATCTTTGAGAACTCGGATAATTGATTTTAACTGAAAGTCTTGCTCTCGTTCTTCAATAAGGCCTTCAAGGATTCCTTCAATTCCAATCAGTTCAGGAAAGCTATCGCGCACGTCTCTTCCTTCGGCTACTTCCTCATGAATATAGCCAAAATCTTGCACTTTCAAAGATATTTCTTTAATTTTAAATTCCAGATCCACTGCGAGGTATTCCATCCTGCGTAAGGATAACAGCTTATAAAGAAGAATATTAATACTTCTCGGGCTGCTCTCTAGAGTTAATCTTGGAAGTATTTCGTTATTGTAGAGCATCACTCTCCAAGGTTAGCAGGTAAAGTTAGTTGTTGTTTGGCTGCTATTTCTCATGAGAATTTTTATCCTGGCGGATGCCACCACCTGTTACCGCTGGCTAATTTATGGAAACAGTGCACTTTGGATTCTCCAAACAGTTTTTTGCTTATTTTTGAAAATAAGCAAAATATTAATTTTACCAACTTTTTTTTGATAAAGCGGAGTCAAAATTAGTCTCACTTGAGGTTGAGATTTATGAACAAGACGTAGCGGTTTGCACTATTTGTGCCGCACATCTTCATTTTAAATTCCCCGATATGGGTTACAACCGCTAAAGTTGAGGAGCGACACAGTTTAATTCAAATGTTTCCTTTAATTAGCACAATTCCTATAGACCTTAGCTCCCCTGGGTATTTGTGTCAATTTTTTTCAAGAAAGTGTTACTTTTAAGTGATATAATATCGAACAATTTGTATAAAAGCTTAAAAATATTCTGCTAAATGCTGAGACTTATTACCGACTTTGATGGCCCGATCATGGACGTGTCCGATCGCTACTACCGAGTTTACCAGCATTGTCTCGCCGAGACTAAGCGTGCGGGCCAACCAGTGCGCGAACTCCCCAAAGCCGAGTTTTGGGAGATGAAGCGCGCCCGGGTTCCCGAAACCGAAATCGGCATCCTCTCAGGATTAGACGCCGCCCAAGCCCGCGATTTTGCCCAGAAACGCCGTCAAACCGTTCACACCCTACCCTACATGATTTACGATCGACCAGCCCCCACCGCCGTGGAAACCCTCGAAAAGGTGCAGCGCGCTGGAGTAGACTTAGCGGTGATGACCATGCGCCGCGTCAGGGAACTAGATGAAGCCTTCAACCGCTGCAATTTAGGGCAATTTTTCCCTGAAAACCGCCGCTATTGCCTCCCCAACGATTACGTTAAAACCGGGGATGTCAAAGATAAGCCCCTGTTGATGGCCAGAGCTCTCGCCGAACTGCCGCCTGCTTCTGACCTTTGGATGGTGGGGGATACGGAGGCAGACATTGTATCAGCAAAAACGCACGGTGTCAAGGTAATTGGTGTTTTGTGCGGAATTCGCGATCGCACCCAACTAGAAATTCACCAACCGGATTTAATTGCCAACAATTTGAGCGAAGCAGTTGAGATTATTTTAGGTCGCCAAAATTAGTCATTAGTTATTAGTCATTAGTTATTAGTCATTAGTTATTAATTTTTAGCTGACATTATTTGTCCGAGGTCTTGATTTCACAGTTATTAGTTGTGGGCTGCTGACTAATGACTAATAATTACTAATGACTGCTGACTAATGAATGCTAACTATCGCAGAAAACCGCTGACCAGCCACAGAATTAAAAACGTAAACAAAGCGATAAATTTCTCTGTTGTTATAAATGCCGGACTGACCAAAGAACCCAACAAGCCTCCCAGCACCAAGCCTATAACTAAGCCAGCGACAGTCAGCAACACGGCCCGACCAAATTTTTGTTCCTTGCGATTAACAAAATAAAGACAACAGCCGACCCCAAGAGCCAGAGTCAACTGCAGTAAAGAATCATTAGCCGCCGGATAAATACTCAGTCCGCCCAACCCCGCATACACCCCAGCAGGCCACAAAATGTCCGATCGACTAGGAGTATCAATTAGCCGTTGCAACCAAGCTGGGCTGCCACTGGGAGGAGACGGAGTAAAGCTTGCGGGTGCGGGAGTCAGTCGCTCAGGAAAGCGGATGCGTTCGGGGACTTTTATTTTACCTTCCTGTCGCTGCCGCAGGCGATCCATGAGGATCGCATCGTAAGCTGCTTCGATCGATTCCAAACGTTTCTTGTCACCGCTGTAATGCTCAGCTAGGCGCGTGCGGGCCTCTTGCACTTCATCAAAGGAAGCATCTTCATCGACTTCAAGCAGTTGATAGGGAGTTGGCTCACTCATTGTAATAACCCGCTGAAGACTCTCGTTATAGAGTAATCTTAACAAGAGAGGAAAGCGGGGCGGGGGCTTGGGCCGCTTTCCCAAAAGTTTTGCTGCTAGTTTTTAGTGCTTTAAAACAGGAACCAGCAAACCTAAGGAAGGTAGAAGATAGAAGGCATTTGGCATTGGGAAATACAAAATAATGAATCCAAAGATTTTTATTTTTATCTTTGCCGTCTAAAATTTTACCTTCTGCCAAATGTCCTCAGGAGGAACTTGTCCCGCCGGCGCTCACAATTCCCGACCACTGGACTTTTTTAAGTCGATCGCGGCGGTAGGAAAAAAAGCGAGCCGAGTCAGAATAAGTACAGAAAGGAGCGATCGCCACTTGAGAAAGATCGATTCCCAACTGCTGCAATTGCAGAGCATTGCAGAGGCGAACATCAAAGCGTACCTTTCCCGGTTCTGGATCGGCCAAGACAGGCGTTTCCGGCAGTTGGTGCAAAAACTCTAGAATGCCGTCGGCTGTCGCACAAACGCCATTCTTAGGAGCAATGGTGGCTCCCAGTTCCGCTGCTACTTCCACAGATACCTGGTAAACCTCTCCAGCGATCGCCGGCCCCATAGCAATCTTCAGATTTTCTAGTTGACTGCCTTGTGCCACAAGTTGAGCGATCGCCTCTGGTAATATCTTAGCAGCAGTCCCGCGCCAACCCGCGTGAACTGCCGCAACGAGTCCGGTGCGATCGTCGGCAATCAACACCGGCACGCAGTCGGCCGAGCAAACCCACAGCGCCTCCAATTCTCGACCGGCAACCAAGCCATCAGCCTCAGCATAGCTTGGGGCAGCGGTTTCCGGGCCCGGAGCCACAACCGGGGACAACTCAGTGGTTTTGACTACCGCATTGCCGTGTACCTGTTGGAGTCGGTAAACCTTAGCTCCAGGTGCGAGAACTTCCGTCAGATCGATCGGTCCTCGGGGCGAGAAATCGCGAGTAAAAAAGCCGTGAGACCACCGGTCGAGCAAGCTGCAAGTCAGATAGGGCAAGCCTTCCCTGCTCTGCCACTCCCAACTGATACTCTCACGTTGTCCGACCCATTCAGAGTCAGGAAAATTTGTCAAGCGATCGCCAGCTACAGTCATGAAACCTATCCTTACCCAAGCGAATCATTTAGCTTGTATTCTAAACAATCAACAATCTTGTCCGCGAAGTTTAAAGGCAGCGCCAGCTTTCAGGAAAAAATCGCGATGACTTGGCGGTTTGACAACGACCGACTGCGCCGAAATTTTGCATAACCCGAGAAATACAGGCAACAAATTAACATAGACGAACCCCAAAGCGCTATCATCAGTGTGGCCGTCACAGGCTCCTAGGCAAGTGCACTCGGGAGCAAAAAAACCGGATATAGATCGCGACTGAATGTGCAAGGCATTCGAGCTTGTTCTATGCACAAAAAAAATTGCCTCAAGCCCGGTAGAATCAGTAAGGCCTGTATAAAAGACAAGGATTGCCATACATTCGATCCTGACTTCGAGATCCTTGCGCCCCCTGTTGAGTTGGGAAAAAAAATCGTGAAACCAGTTCCAGACAAGCAAATAACAGCCCCTTTGAACACCAAACAGCAAAAAAAGAACCCTAAAGGCACCCGGACTCGATCGCGCCTTTTGTCCGATCGCTCACTGCTGGTGGGACTGGGTTGTCTTGCCAGTCTGGGACTGCTCAGCAAAGGCATTGTTTGGGCCCAAGCCGAAACTCCGCCAGCAGAACAAGCCGTCCCCGGCGCAGCAGAGCTGCAGCCATTATTTGAAGCTCCTCTCCCGCCCCCGGAACCCGAATTTAGCCAAGTGGAGCCAGAACCATACCCTGAACCACAGGCAGAAGTTCCACCGTCCGAGCCTTTCGATGCCGCACCGCCGTCAGAGCCTGAGTACGCCAGCGAACCACCTCCCACCCAATATTATCTGCCAGAGCCCGCGCTGATTCCCCTGCCAGAAGCGACGGCCCAGGAGCCGCCTTTTGAAGCGCCTGTTAACCCAGCCCACGCTGAAATCGACCAAACAGACTACAGCGTTGGCGCTACCAGCGACTACCAAGAGTACGAAGCGCCAACAAGAATAGAGTTTGCAGAACGATCGAGCGGCTGCGAAGAAGTTGGCGGTTTGTGCGCGCCTCCTCCTGTTTCCGAGCCAGTGACGGCAGATGCCGGAGAACCCAACTACAGCCCGGAAACTCCGATCGCAGACGACGGCTATATTGCAGCCCCTCCTCCTCGAAATCTGCCAGAAAGCATTCCAGACAATGTTCGGGAAACTGTGGCAGGAAATAGTAGCGGGAATCCTGTCAGTAAAATCGGTCAAGCCGTTCAACAAATAGGCAGCCAGGTTTGGGGGGGTTCAAACCCGCCGGAATCTGCTTACGCACCCCCGCGCTACTCCGCTAACCCCGGCTACTCTGCAGACGCTGGATACTCCGCAGACGCTGGATACTCGGCCAACATCGGCTACTCTGCAGACGCTGGATACTCCGCAGACGCTGGGTATTATGCCGGATCTGCATCTTACGGCGGCGGCGCTCCAGCGCCCAGCATGGGACTCGGGCCTGTTCAAGTCGGTGCGGTTAGTGTCAGCAGCGGCAGCAATACCGGTTTCGCTTACTACAATCTCACGCCTCGTCCCGCAGGCCTGCCCGGAAATGGCAACAAAAGCTTGCTGTTTCCGCTATCTATTGCTTCGGCAATTACTTCGCCGTTTGGGTGGCGGACTCATCCGGTTATGGGCTACGGCAGGTTTCACACCGGAACTGACTTGGGAGCCCCGATGGGCACGCCCGTACTGGCGGCCTATGCGGGTCAAGTGGCGATCGCCGATTGGTTGGGCGGCTACGGTTTGACGGTGGTTCTCAACCACAACAAAAAGTCTCAGGAAACTCTCTACGCCCACCTTTCGGAACTGTTTGTGAAACCGGGAGAGTGGGTGAAACAGGGAGAGACGATCGGCCGCGTCGGCAGTACGGGAATGTCTACAGGGCCTCACCTCCACTTCGAGGTTCGGCAAATGACTGACCAGGGTTGGGTGGCGATCGACCCGGGCTCTCAGCTAGAATTCGCTCTGGCAAAAATGATCGGCACTTTGGAAACCGCCAAAGTACCCCAAATGCCAAAAATGGTGGAAATACAAACCGCTAACTCACTCAAGGATTTGGAAAACGATCTGCCCCAGCTTCCACCTCTGCCGCTGGGAATGGACATCGAAGTTCACAACCTCCAGCCGCCATTCCCGGAACTGTTAAAAGCTGACACTTCTAAGCCCAAAGATGCCGAAGCAGTCAAACAACCCAAAACTCAGAAGCAAGCTAACAGGTAAAAATGGTGGCTTGGATAGATTAATTTTTTAGGGGCGGGCTAGTCGCCCACCCCACAATAAAATTGATGTTTTGTAGAAAGGGAACTCCTAGGCTGTTTCTGAGCAGGGTGCAAGATGTGTTGATATCAGATCCGATGGATTTCTCTTTACCAGAAAAAGCCTGGGAACCAGGAAAAACCAATAAAAAGGGGTAACTTGCAGCTTATGCTAATAGCGCAGCATTTGTGGGAATTAATTTTATTTCTGATTATTGTAGTCGGCCCGATTCCCTTAAGCTTGTCTCTTGCCTTTGAGAATCAGAAGGAAAAGGGTAACTATTCATTTCCCCATTTTCTCCTCGTACTCCTGACGGGATGGAGCATTGCACAAGTTTGTACAGGCTTGATTTTAGGAAGTGCCGATCGACTAAATATTTCTGCGGTGATTATAGTAGAAATTCTGATTTGTGCGATCGGCTTAATCCTGATTTATGCCAAAAATCACAGAGCTTTTACCTTGTCGCAGTGGCCGATTCCCCAACTCCAGCAACCTTTGGGAAAATCAGAATATCTAATTATTGGTGCCTCCGCTTTTGCAGGATTTGTGTTGTTGGAAACTCTAGCAACCAAACCCACAACCAATTATGATTCATTGTGGTTTCACCTCCCTGCGATCGCCCGATGGTATCAAACTCATTCATTTACATTATTAGATGCCACCGGAAATTGGATTTTCGATCAGGAGCAAGCTAAAATATATCCGTACAATTGGCACGTTTTATCTGTTTTGTGTGTACTCCCCTTCAGAGAAGATTTTCTCGCGGCTTTTCCCCTGCTAATTGCGTGGGTACTTGAGGGAATTGCCGTCTATCTATTGAGCGTAAAATTTGGCGCAAGCCGAATTCACGGTATGGCAGCAGCATCTTTAGTATTGACAGTACCGATGGTGCTAAACCAAGTTAACACGATTCACGTCGACTTACCGCTAGCTGCAATATTTACAGTGGGTTTGTATCTAGGTTTATCCTATCATAGCAGCCGAGCGCCATCCGAACTCTCCCTATTTTTGGCAGCCGCCGGAATGCTAGCCGGAATTAAAATCACGGGAATAGTCTATGCTACCTCACTTTTAGGAGGATTAGCAATATTAGAAATTAAAAAATTCGCCCTTAATAAAAATTCCACACCTGCTAATTTTAGAATTCACCACTTTATCAAACCAGTCTTGCTGTGCGGCATAGCTTGTTGCTTATTTTTAGGAGGTTTTTGGTATGCGAGAAACTTGCTGCACATCAATTATCCTGTAGGGGATGCCGGCGATATTAAAATTCCCTTACAGCCTATTGCCTTACCGTCTCCCGTACAGCAGCCAACACCTACCCTACCTGCGTCGCCCGCTTCGCCACTTTTCAAGATTTGGCAAAGCACTTTAGCAGCTCAATTTAATCCCCGTAATATTTCCCATTGGCAAACTCTCGGCTTACAAGTTATCATTAGATTGCAACTGCCATTTCTGGCGTTCGCACTTCAGGTATTGGCAGCACCTCGGGCTTTTATCCAAGGTAAAACCCGAATAATTAATCAAAATAATATCATTTTAATTGTAGTTCTCGCCAGCACCGGAATTCTGTATTTAATAACACCTTACACGTCCGGTACTGCGGGAGAGTCGATCGGTCAAATCAACCCTTTACTCGGTCCCTATTTCAGATACGGATTTCCCTTTTTAAGCTTGCTGGGCATCGCAGCCGCAGCTACAGCAACTAAGTTAAAAACGCGAAATCGCGTGGTTGTCGCAGTTGTTTTAGTTAGCAGTATTTCTGGCATTACTAGCAGCACAATTAGTGACATTATTAAAAATGATTTTTTTACCGGAAAGAGTATTATTTGGGGAACCGGATTGATTGACAAGTTTAAATCTAATTTCGGGGAAAATATCAATATTGCGATCAAAATATTAGCCCCCAGTTTTCGATATTTAGCAATATATCCGTTAGTTTTTATTGGATTACTGCTGCTGGGTTGGATTATATTTAAGCACCCTCCTAATTTAATCTGGTTAAAAAATCTACTTACCAGCCTGAAGAAGTCGAGTTACATAATGATAATTTTTATCTGTATAGCATTGATGGTAAGTGCTAGTTGGGTGGCGAGGGAAAAGCGAGATGTTGCTCGGACAGAACTGTATCGCGGCATTTACGAATATATTGATAAAAATACAGTACCTGATGAAAGAATAGGCTTCTTTTTAAGTTCCCGCAGCTACCTGTTTTACGGCAGAAATTTGGACAGACAAGTTTTATATGTGCCGTTTAGAGCCGATAGACTTTCGGCATGGATTGACAACCTCCGAAAAAATAAAATTAGGACTGTGGGATTCGGACCCCTGACTGGGACAGACGCAGCTACCAGTAAAGCTCTATCTTGGCTGACAAGTGCTCAGGGCCCGCTGCAACCAATTTTCGGGAAAGATTTTAATACTGAGTCGGTGCTGTATCGCTTGAAAAATTGGTAACTGCTCATCGCAACGCAGTTACGTTTTAATAGGCTGAATTTCTTTTTTCATTAAGACAACTCTGCCTTTGTCGGTGGCGTGGCGCTAATGTTCACTTGAGGGATCGTGTCAATATTTGTTGGTTTTCGCTTGACAATGAGGGAAATTGAACGGTGAAAAATGTTCCCTATCGTTACCATTAATTCGATATTTTGACGCCTGCTCTCTACCAACACCTCGCGGTCGATCAATTGGTTCTCAGAGGATGGCGTATCTTCTACTCTCACAGGTGCATCTAGAGCCTCCTGATGTTTCCAATACGGGGATAATAGGTTTAAAAAGTTCTTTCCCAATACTCTGTAAAAGCCAGAACGGGATAAGGGTGAGATGCAGTCAGTTTTTAAAACTTGGAATAACCAAAAGAGCGTGGTGCGATCGCGGCCGTTGCGGCTGCTTTTGTTCGCTAAGTACAGCAAAAAATTAGATAATCGATGCAGAAAATCTGGAATTTCGGGATGCCGTTGCTTGGCAGCTTGCAGCATCAAAGAGTGAGACTTCGCCATTGTCGTATAGTTGGTAGACATAGTGTTATACATCCTGCGATAGCCAATTAAAAATTCCGGCACGGCTCGAAATTGATAAAGCTCTGCTATCCGCAGGTACAAGTCCCAGTCTTCACAGCATTGAGCATTCCGTTCCCTCAATGTCTTGTCATAAACCCCCACCTTTTCCAAACAACTGCGACGGATCAGAGAAGCACTCGCGTTTCCTATAAAGTTGTGGCAGATTAGGGTCACGTACACGTCACCTTCAATTTTAAAAGACCGGAATCCTCCTGTTAGCAATCCTTTTTCATCCAAGTCCACTGTCCAGGAATAAACCACCCCTACTTCTGCTCCTCCCTCCAACATACATTGAACTTGTTTTTCAATGTTTTCAGGATACCAAATATCATCGGCATCAATGGGGGCAATATATTCTCCTCTCGACTTTTCAATTCCTAAGTTTCGAGCAGCAGCGACTCCAGAATTTGGCTGTTTCATAAGCTGGACGCGAGAATCTTTCTTGCCAATTTTTTCTACAATTTCAGGGGTTCGATCCTGGGAACCGTCATCGACTACTAAAACTTCAATTGCGGGATAAGTTTGAGCGAGAACAGATTTCACCGTTTCTTCAATAAATGGCTCAGCGTTGTATGCAGGAATAATGACTGAGACGAGAGGAAAATTGGGGGATTTTTGAGAATCTGGCTGCATTGGCTTTTAACAAGGTTTTTCAAAATTTTTTTTGCTTTCTAGATTGGCAGCTCTACCTTACACTCGTCGCAGTCAGGACTTACACAGTCGGTGGAAGAGATAGCCAAGAAACCCCTAATAACAAATGTACCGCATTCTCTGTTCAACGTCAATGGTATATAGCACGTCTTAATGAGTTGTGCAAACCAAGAGAATGGTGATAGACTACAACTAAAAGTTATATTCTTAGAGGTAAAGAGATGTCTATTGATAAAATCCAAGATAGCAAAGAAAAGCTCCCGAAGTTACAAGAATTTAATTAATGAACCGCAGTTAGTAGGTGCGTCAGCTCAGATCCGTCAATTATTGATAAAAGAATTCGTGGCTGACGCAGCCCACAGCTACTTCGTTCAGAAATGATTTTTATTGTTTCATTGATTAAATAAATCCGTGTTCTGCTAAGAATTCAGGTGTAATTGTTCCCAAATTGTTGATTGCGGGGGTTTCTTCCCACGGTTCGGGATGCGATTTTGAGCCGCTGCGGAGAAATTTGGCGACATATTTGCCGAGAATATCTGCTTCTAAGTTTACTAAACTTCCTGGTTGCAAATAGCTGAGGTTTGTCTCACCAAAACTGTGGGGAATTACCGCAACTTCAAACCAATTTCCGTCAGCATCGCAATCTGCCACTGTTAAGCTGATGCCGTTGACGGCGATACTGCCCTTGGAAACGATGTAAGGTGCGATTTGACGTTGCCATCCCGAATTTGCTGCTGGTGGGGCAGTAAACCGCATCTCCCAAGCGTTGGCGGTTTGGGTTGATGTCGCTAAAGTGCCGATCGCATCTACGTGCCCCGTCACAAAATGTCCCCCCAATTTGCTACCGGCGCGCAGGGAGGTTTCTAGGTTCACCAAAGCATCGGGGAATGATCCCAGAGTTGTGCGGCGGAGGGTTTCTGGGGAAGCGACGGCGACAAAACCTTGCGGCAGAACTTCCACTACGGTTAAACAGACTCCATCCACGGCTACGCTGTCCCCAATGGCTAAATCTTGTAAAATCTGGTAGGAGTTGTTTGATGTGCAGGAAATTTGGAAATAATCGTTGCCTAGCGACTTCAGCTTTCCGAGAGATTGAATTAGTCCTGTAAACATAAGTATTTTTCCGTAGTCGATCGCTTATTTACATGAAACCATAGAGAAAAACCAGAGACAGGAGGTTTTGCCGTCCCCCTATCCCCCCAGGGCGGTTTCATTCTCACCAAAAACATGAATTTTGTAGGGGTAGTGCCCCCGTGCCTACCCCGCCACAGACGACTGCACAGGCGTTCGGGACATGGGGGCAGCCACGGGGGGCAGCCCCTACAAGAGAATGAAACAGCCCTGCCTCTCCCTCCAAGTCAATCTAAAATCTAAAATCTAAAATCTAAAATCGACAGTCCCAGATCTGTTGCAGATTCAGGCGAAGATCAAGTCATACTGGATTTAGGTGATCTTTATGTCCAAGTTCTCTACTGCCTTACAGTTTCTTAATTCTATGAGGCCGATCGAATGATTGAAATGAAAGTCGCTGGAATTGCCTTAGATGCAGCCACGCGCAGTCCTATTGTCCTGTTGAGAGACGCTACTGAGCGACGCGCTTTGCCTATTTATATCGGTCAGGAGCAAGCAAAGGCTATTATTAGCGCGATCGAAGGCCACAAGCCTCCTCGACCCTTAACTCACGATCTGATGGTCAATTTTTTAGAGGCCTGGAGTCTTACCTTGGAGCGCATAGTTATTCACTCGCTGCAAGATAACACGTTCTATGCCGTGCTGATCGTCCGTCAGGGAGAAGTTAAAAAAGAGATCGATGCCCGACCTAGCGACGCTATCGCCCTAGCCCTGCGCACGAATAGCCCCATCTGGGTGATGGAAGAAGTCGTAGCCGATGCTTCCATACCGGTCGATCGAGATGCTGATGAGGCCGAACGCCGGGCCTTCCGGGAATTTATCTCAAACCTCCGTCCAGAGGATTTGATCAAGAGAAGCGGCTTCAGCCAGGGCGAAACTTCCTAAACTTTATGCGCTATCGACGGTTTGGCAAAACGGAGTTGCACCTGTCTGTATTTTCCTTGGGAACCATGCGCTATTTGGCTTCTGAGGAAACTGCCTGTCAGACTGTACAACAGGCGGTTTCTCAGGGAATCAATCACCTGGAAACGGCTGCAGGTTACGGTTGCAGCGAGGAATATCTTGGCGCGGCCCTTTCGGCTGGGTTGCCTGTCGATCGATCGCGCCTCCACGTCACCACGAAAATTTCCCCAACCGAGGATGCAGCAGCAATGGAACGCTGCATCGACGCATCCCTCAAACGCCTGAATTTAGACTGTATCGACTGTCTGGCAATTCACGGTTTGAATACTTGGGAACATTTGGCTTGGGTGCGATCGCCCACAGGCTGCATGGAAGCTGTACGCAAAGCCCTGGCCGATCGCCGGATTCGGCACGTCGGCTTTTCGACTCACGGGCCTCTGGATCTGATTTTGGCTGCAATCAATACAGATTTGTTTGAATTTGTCAATCTGCATTACTACTATTTTTTTCAGCGCAACGCCCCGGCAATTGAACTTGCCAATCACAAAGATATGGGCGTTTTCATCATTTCCCCGGCAGACAAAGGAGGGCAACTCTACACGCCCCCAGAAACTCTCGCACAATTGTGCTCGCCTTTCTCGCCCTTAGAGTTAAACTATCGGTTTTTACTTAGCGATACTAGGATTGGGACTTTGAGTTTGGGGGCAGCAAATCCGACAGAATTAGAGCAACCCCTGAAATATTGCGATCGCGACTTTCCCCTCACCAACGCCGAAATCGCTGCGTTCGATCGGCTAGAATCGGCTATTGCAGCCAGTTTGAAAACCGACAAATGCAGCCAGTGCTATGCCTGTTTGCCTTGCCCGGAAAACATCAACATTCCCGAAGTATTGCGGCTTCGCAATCTCGCCGTCGGGTGCGACATGACTGACTTTGGCAAATACCGCTACGCCATGTTTGAAAATGCCGGACACTGGTTTCCCGGCAGCAAAGGCAACCGCTGCACCGATTGCGGCGAATGTTTGCCCAGGTGTCCCGAAGAGTTAGACATCCCAACCTTGCTCAAAGATACTCACCAGCGACTGGGTGGCAAAGCAGGCAGGCGGTTGTGGGATTGAAAAAAAGGTGAAGCAGGGAAAAGGTCGATCGAGCCTATCTAAGTTTTGCAATAATTACGCTAAACTTTGGTTTAAGTAAATTTACGATAGAGTCGATCGAAAAATTACTTAGTCTGGCGACTGTCTGCGGGCCTTGGTGTCAACTTAACGTCTTATGTAATACCGGTCTACTGTTTGAGTTCATAGTCTTCCCGATCCCCCCTAGCCCCCCTTCTTAAGGGGGGGACAAGAGCGTCAAAGTCCCCCTTCTTAAGGGGGATTTAGGGGGATCGAGACTCGCATATAAACGAGAGATACAAAAGGTTTTAGTCTTAAGTTGACACCAATGCCCCCTGTCTGCTCCCAACAAACTTTAAATAGGAGCCGACAGTATATGTAAAAACAACTAAATAAGACAATCCGATCGAACAGCGAGAAATTGATTTTTTGGAAAATACCTCTGTCATTTTCTTACTTTGTTTGGTCCGGTGAGAGCGAATAATTTTATGAAGATTGATTAACCGAACTCGCTCTAAAATCTAAAATCGTTCGACTGAGCCCTCACGCCGAAGTCTAAAATCTAAAATCTAAAATCTAAAATCTAAAATTGATTGATTGTTTTCCAGATTTATTTATCGCCTGTCATCTATAACCGATTCAGCATCTACTACTATGGCTCAAACTCAGTTAAACGACAGCAAGGCAAATTGTCGGCAGCCAACTGAAGTTGCGACTTCCGAAAGATTTAAAACAGCTTTCAAGCCGTCCACTTACAACTTGTCCGTCACCAGAAAACAGTTAATTGGACTGCTGGCGTTACAAACAATCTTGCCAGTCGGACTAACGGGAGCAGCACTTTGGCTAACATCGGCAATTGGAAGCAACGAACTGCAAAATCAAGCTAAATCAGAACTGAGCCTTAGTGAAATTAACTACAATCTCAAACTCGATCGCGCCGCCGACCGTTTGCAAAACTCCTCTAACAGCAAAACGATCGCCCAAACAGCTTTAGCTTACAACAGCGGTAAAAAAATATCAGATTTGCGAAAATCTGTCAAGAAAATTCTGGAAAATCAAGTCAAAACAGGGGAAATAGACAGTGCGGCTTTAGTAGGAAAAAATCGGCAGATAGTTGTTAGCGTCAACCCCAACCAGAAGGCAAAAAGTTTTAACCTGCAAAAAATAGCCGATCGAGTATTCGCTGCAAAAGAGTCAATTACGGCTACCGAAATCATTGCCAAATCAGAAGTTCAGAAACAATTGGGATCTTTGCCGCCCGGAAAGGGCGATCGCCCTGTGCTCGTCCGCTACGCAGCAATTCCCGTAAAAGATCCAAAAACTCAGACAGTGATTGCTGCCTTAGTGTTAGGAAAAATTCTCAACCCAATGCCAGCAGTTGCTAGCAGCGAAACGCTCAATTTACAGGGCGGCGGATATCGCGCTATCTACGCACGGCTGGCTGACGGCAAATTTGTCTTGGCAAGTTCGCAAGCAGTTACAAAAAACCAACAGTTACCAGACTTGCTGGCAGACAAATCGCTGCTGAAATCTGCATTCTCCGCCGGCAAACCAGTCGCGGCCGACGTACAAACAGGCAGTCAAACTTATACAGTAGCTGCCCAATCCCTGAATAATTTAGCCGGAAAACCCGCAGCAATTTTAGTGCGGGGCATCCCCAAAACCTCGATCGAAACCTGGTGGGGCAACAACTGGCTGCTGGCACTGTCTGCTGCTGCCGTTGTCCCCTTCGCCTTGGCAGTTGCCGTCACCCGCCGGATTGCCAAACCCGGTAACTCAAATTTATCAACAGCAGATGGGAACTGGGCATTTAACTCCACCGCCGAACCGCAGCAGCGATCCCGGAATTTGGATCTAGATCTAATTTATGACAATTTAAATTTCGGCGAATTTCCCGATTTATTTCCCAATAAATCCAGTTTAAACGGTAAATTAGCGGTCGATTTTCGATATAAAAAAACTGCGGGCGATGGCCGGATCGCAAATCCCCACATCCCGCTAACTTTCCAACCCCTAGAATTGCCCGCCAACTCCGTCTCCAATCAGTCGCGGCAGGCAAATACACAACTAGAAAAAAGCGCGATCGCCTTAAATCAAGTCCAGGAAGCTTGGCAAGACTTAAATCGCCTCAACTTGGAATTGCAGCCAGAAATACTCGATCGCCAAAACACTCAAAAAGCCCTGCGAAAGAGCGAAGCACTGCTGCAAGCGATTTTAGACAACTCAACAGCAGTGATTTACATCAAAGATGTTGACGGAAAATACCTGCTCACCAACCGCCATTTTGACAATTTGTTTGACATCGCAAAAGAGCAAATAACAGGTAAAACCGACGGCGATATTTTTCCCTCAGACAAAGCAGCAGCCTTGCGAGAAAATGACCTGAAAGTTCTCGAATCCTCCTCGCCCCTAACCATCGAAGAAATCATCCCTCAAGACGACGGCCCGCACACTTATATTTCTCTGAAATTTCCCCTCTGCAACTCCGAAGGTAAAGCTTATGCAGTCGGTACAATTTCTACAGATGTGAGCGATCGTAAACTTGCCGAACTCACCCTAGAAAAAGCCAAAGCAGAACTAGAAATAGAAGTCGAACAGCGCACCCTATTCCTCCAACAAGCCAACGAACTTTTGCAGTTTGAACTCGCCGCCAAAGTCCGCGGCGCGATCGCCGTCAGACAAATGACCGCCCAGGTAGCCCGACACGCCAGAACAGTTGACGGCATTCTCGGCGCTTCTCTTGACCTAATTTTTCTAGTAGATCGATCGGGAAGGTACACTTACGTCAGCCGCACCGCCGCTCAAGCTGCCGGCATGAACCCCAGAGAAATGATTGGCAAAACCTGGCAGGAATTAGGCTGGCCGGCAAAAATTATGCACCGGGTTCACCAAGAATGCGACGGCATATTTGCCACAGCCGAGCCCGTGAAAGGCGAAGTAATCGTTCCCACGGCAAGCTGGGGAACCCGCGACTACGAGTACATTCTCAGCCCGGTTTGTGCGACAGACGGCAGCGTCGAAGCGGTGGTGGCGACGCTGCGGGATATCACCGAACGCAAAGACGCTGAGGAAGCATGGCAGTTGGCCAAAGAAGCAGCAGAACTCGCCAACCGCGCCAAGAGTGCTTTTCTGGCAAACATGAGCCACGAGTTGCGTACTCCCCTGAACGCGATTATCGGCTACAGCGATATGTTGGTGGAAGATGCCGAAGAGTTAGGCAATTTAGAGGCAGTCTCGGATTTAGACAAAATTCGCACTGCTGGCAAACACTTGCTGCGGCTAATTGACGACATTCTCGACATTTCCAAAATTGAAGCTGACAAGATGGAGATTTACCTCGAAAGCTTCGATGTCGGCGGCTTAATCGAGGAGGTGGTAACAACCATCAAACCGCTAATGGATAAAAACGGCAATACTTTGCAAGTATTGAGTTCTGACAATATCGGCGCTATGCACGCCGATTTGATGAAAGTGCGGCAGGTAATTCTGAATTTGCTCAGCAATGCTGCTAAATTTTCGGCTAATGGGACGATCGTGCTTACTGTCGAAAGAATTACCAGTGAAGAATTAAAAAATAAATATCAACCGACAGTTCCTCAAATGTTAATTTTGGATGCAGATTTTTTAGTTTTCCGAGTGACCGACACGGGCATCGGCATGACACCAGAGCAGCAAGAGCGACTGTTCCAACCTTTCACTCAAGCCGACAATTCAACTACTCGCAAGTACGGCGGTACTGGTTTGGGACTGACTATCAGCCAGCGTTTTTGTCAGATGATGGGCGGCGATATTGAAGTTTCTAGCGAGTTAAATTGCGGTTCTACTTTTACTGCTTGTCTGCCTGCTTCATTGTTTAGGCGATCGGAATTTTAATAATTTTGCAGAAATAAGAGCAAGAAGAGTCGGCGGTTTCAACCGCTACTATACAAACAATGTCCGCCTCCGCAGACTGAAGAATAATAAAATTAACTGGTTCCCACGCTGGAGCCTGGGAACCTAAATCTAGAGGCTCTGCCTCGCTTGGAAACATGGAGGCAGAGCCTCCGGATCTGCGTTACTAGGCTCCAGCCTACTAACGAGTAATTTAAAATTATCTGCGTCTATCCGTGTTTATCTGCCTTACATCTGCGGTTTCTGTATCAATGAATGATTTATGCAATCTTGTCTAATAATATGATGAATTACCACAAAAAGCACCACCAAAATCAAGTTTCTCGCCCCAAACACGGCATTTTGACAAAAAGTTTATTTTTGTTCCCGATCGCCTGTTCTGCGTGCCTCGGAGCCTTGCTGTGGGGACAATCTGCGGCCTTTTCCCAGCAGCCGGTCTGCCCGACTGGCAGCGCTGCTAATTTGCCGTCGCCCCCGCTTTCGCAAACCGAAAAAAGCGTGCCGAGTCTGTGGTTAGCTCAAAAACAGTTTGGCGGAAAATTGCTCGATCGCTGGTTTGTCGATCCCGGCAATACTTGGGTAATTATCATAGTTAACCGCCAACTTTGGAGTTTGCTCGATTATATGGAACGCTATCAGTTTGTCAACCGCTTTGGCACTGTCGCCAGCGAATACGGTTACAATCTGCGAGTTTGCAACCGTCAAGGCGCAGCTTTGGCAGTTTATTCGTGCAAGGGCGATCGGCGCTTCTGTCGCATTGATTTAGAATCTCTCTCAAACCCGCGTCTTCGAGGAAGGTTGAAGGAATTTTAGTAGGGTGCCTCAGCAGCGAGTTATTTTCTGGATAATCGATAAATCAAGAGCTGACGCACTCTAAATTTTAACTTCTCACTACTTGCCTAGTTTCTTGCCAGAGCGATCGATATTGTGCAATCCCCGCATCCCCAAACGGCAGCAGAAAGTCGCTAGCAGCAAGAATCTTAGCATCCGGCAACAACACAGAATTAGTGCGAACAGCTTCCGGCAAATCCTCGGGTTTCATGCCGAAAATTATCGGCGAACTAGCCTTAGTCAGCAAAGATAATTGAGGCGCTATCTGAGGCTGCAAGCAAAAATCCATCCACAAATCTATCCATTTTTTGTCTAACGGAACTGGCTTCCAAAAGTCAAAATTCCTCCAAAAATCCATCCAGTTTTTCTTTAACGGAACTGGCTTTACCGATGCCGGTTGTACCCACAAATCCGTCCAAAGTGCAGTTCCGGAAACCGGAATTACTAAAGCAATATCCTTTTCAGTTTGCAGCAGCGGCAGCAAGTCCCCAGAGGAACCTACTGCCAACCAAGTATCGCCTAAAATTAATGGTTGCAGGTAAGCGTCAGAACTATAAAGTTTAACTTGTTGGTGCAAATTTGCGAGTTCTTTTTTAAGATTTGGAACTCGATCTAATTGCTGCGTATTGTAAGATTTTCCAAGTTTTTTTAAGGTTAAACCGATAACTTCTCTGGCACTGTCTGGCAGAGAAATTCGATCGCGCAATTCCGATCGCCACAAGTCTTTCCAATCTGTCGGAGTCCACCCCAAAGCCTTAAATTTGTCGGTTCGATAGGCAATTACCGTACTTCCCCAGCGGTAAGGTACACCCCAAACGTTTTCTCTGGCATCTAAGAAACCCTCATCGTTTCGCGTTACCAAATTTCGCCACCTTTCGGGCAATTGTGCCCAATTAGCCAACTTAGCAGGATCGATCGGCTGAATCAATTTTTGCCTAATTGCCAAAGTCAGCCAGTAATCTCCCAACATCACCAAGTTCGCTTGATTTTTTGATTGGGGAACCTGTTTCCACTCCTGCAACAGGGCGAATAATTCTTTTAATTGTCCTTCTTGCGTTACCTGCAAAAGCGGAGACTGTTGTACGTCGCGGCTAAATTTGCTTACCAGTTGGGCCGGAATACCGTTTTTGAGCGATCGAATTGTGAGAATGGACTTCGAGTCGCACCCTGCCGCCAATTGACTTAAAGTTAGGGTGGCGGCCCCTAATAGCAAAGACCTTCGTTTCACCTGTGAATCCGCTTTTCTAAGTATTGACCCATCGTTTTGTGTTCTGCCACCCGGGAAATAATTGTTTGTCGAGTCCGGTAGTTGGCGCAGATTTGTCTTATTTATTTTTCAAACACAGAGCCATTGTACTCGGTTCTGCTGCCCTCTGAGTCTGTTTTGCTCTTGCCCTGATTTTACCCTCTACCTTGTCGATCGAGCTTTCGGATGCCGACAACTGCGTCAACTTAACGCCTGATTTCTTCCCGAAAAGTTCTTTTGACCTCACCGAAGAGCACCATTCTCGACAAGCCTTCTATGGGCGAGCTCTCCTGCCCGCCCCACAATCAAAAGCACTTGTTGTGGAACAGGCCCGAAAGCCTGTTAAGCGAGAATGGTGCAACATATGAGTTTGAGCCAATTTTGCTCGCCCGGGTTGGCGATCGACTGTATCTGTGTTACATTTATTAATATAACGAAACAAGGAGAGCGTTGTCCTCTGCCGCTAGATGACGCTTTTTACACAACCGAAGTGAAAAATCCTTTTTAAATCCGCGACAGCTTAATAACTAAAAATCCACTCATCTGAATCCTGAAAGCACTGGTAGCGAGAGCGAAGTCAATCTAACAGGAGCCTCCGCACTCCGACTCTCAGAAACCGGATTTTTTAACTCTGATTGAAGGTTTGAACGAAGTATGGGGGTTAAAAATTTTGGTTTTTGCGTCCACGAGTATCAAAAATCTCAAATCTCAAATCCACTCACGAATGTCGATTGATTCTCCTCTACCTGAGTGCCTAAATTTACCGTCAGGATTGGGAACACAACAATTACGTCAAAAATTAAATAATTCAGTGATAAGTCCGCGTTCTATAAAGATTTCCCTAATATGTAAATAGATAAGTTACGATTCAAAGGATGATTTTATGGAAGCGCTCCGCCACCAAGTTACAGTATTGAGCCAACAAGTAGATGCCCTCTACAAACTCATAGAAAATCTCAATGAAAAGTTATTGGAGTCCGCCCAGGAGACAAAGCTGACGCAGCAGCAGAGAAACGACTGCTCTGGAACGGTAGGAAATGACAAAACCTCGTCCTATCAAAGCTACAGCCGTCTCGACGGCCTCCTCGAACACAAGGACATACTGTTAGATGACAGCTACTTCGACAAGAATTCTCAAAATCTGGAAAAAGAGCTGAGCGCAGAGATTCAAATCCAGCGCCTCACCGCTCAGCTAACAGCGGCTTACAATCGAATTGCCGCCTTGGAAGAACAGTTGCTCTCCAAAAGAATGCACTCGCAACAGGTAGGTGGGTCTAATTAAATATTACGAGAGGCGATGGGGCATTAATCCCAGAAAAGATACGAGTTGCGTTGATTTCTGCTCGTCTACTTATAGAGTCATTGCACAGATTTTTTCTCTCGCGAAGTTAGCAGGGAGAATACTGCATTAAAGCGAGATATTCTGTAGAAAATTATGTAAATCTGACAGCATAAATGCTACAGAAAATGATATAATTATTCAGCTAAAACGAAGCTGGTTCAGCAGCACAACCAGCTTCGCAGGTCGAGCGGCGCATCTTAATTTTTAATGTTTAATTCCTCAGAGTCCTGGCAGCACAAAAAACTAAAAACCGGGTTTTTGAGTGTATTCCTCGCTGCAAAACCCAATATTTTGAGTAAAAACCGGGTTGTTTGCATCCAGGAGTTTCTAATGTTTAATTTCACACCGCGAGGCTAAAGCTTCAACAGCTTGGAGGAGTTGAGTAGGAGTCCAATTTGCAGCCAAACCACTGGCGATCGCACACGCTCCCGCACCCACACCTTCCTTAACATAGCCGCGATCGTAAGCTTGCAGTTGCCCGTAGCGAGATCCAGCAAAACTTAGCTGCGCGGCCAACAGAGGCACACCGCCGATATCATTAGCGAGTCCTACAGTGTCTCCTGTAGGGTCTTCGGCCACCCAGCGCGTAGTCCCCACAGTGACTTGTTCGGGACGCCATACCAGAGCATATTCACGGGCTAATGCTTGGATCAAAGCGTACACTGCCAGCATTTGCGTGCCCCCGGCCAGGAGTACCCCGCAAGTCCGACTGGCGGCGATCGCCATTGCCGCCACCGCTATTTGCATCGGATCGCCCACCGCCGCCACCAATTCCAGGGGAGTGCTGTTTTCTCCGCCAATTTCCCACTCAGCATGATTGAGTCCCGCTGTCACCGCAGCCAATTTTTGAGCGTGATTGCAGCGAGGATGAGAACTGTTAACTTTGCCCGCCGCTGCAATACCCAAACCCATTAACACGCCCAAAGCAGTAGTCGTTCCCCCAACTACGCACTCCCCTAAGATTAAATAGCTGCCATTAGTTTGAGCAGCCAATTTAGCTCCCCAAATTAATCCTTGTTCGAGCAAATGTTTGACTGTTTCGAGTTCTAAAGCATTCCCAGAAATCAGACATTTTGCCGGAGTGCCGCCCAAATCAATTGCAGGTACCGGAGGTGGGAGGGGCAAACCAGCATTAAATAGGTAAAGGGGAAGTTCCAAAGCTTCGACTACAGCGCGAGATATCAGTACCGGCGAGGCACCCGCTTCTAGGGGCGGCAAAGGATATTGGGGCGACGGTTGGGGGCCGTTATACAAAAATTCTGCATCGGCCAAACAAGTAAATTGTCGATCGTGCGGGGTTGCTCCTGCTGCTGAAATCCCCGGAATTAAGCCAGTAGCGGTAAATCCTAACACGCAGGCAAATATCGGTTTTCGTCCCCGATAGCGATCGAGCCACCGCTGACTCTGTTCGAGTTCTGTATAAATATGAATCATAATTAGTCAGTAGTCATTAGTCATTGATTATTGGTTATTGGTTAGTTCTTAGTTATTGGTTATTGGTTTTTAGTTATTGGTTTGCCCGTTACCCGTTACCGCTTATCTCAACTCCGGTGCTACCGGACTTGATATGATTTGTCCTGTTTCTGAACCCCCCACAACATTTGCAACCGTTCCTTAAAGCTTAGGTGCGACTGGTTTTTAGTTGTCGATCCAAGCTCTCTGCACTGGGGGCGATCGTCCTAACAATTTGGCGTGTCATCAGGATGTCCTTTAAAAAGTACCTTTATTCTATGCAACTTGATGTAAAATTGATAGAAATGAGTTAATCTGTAGTTTGGTTGACGACAAGCCTAAATATTCGCAATAATCTACCTGGTTAAATGACATACTTACATATTTGCCTGGATAGTTAACTAATTATTTTAACCGCAATCGGTCTCGCACTTAAAATTTTTCTGGGTGACGCAGGCGCGATCGTCTTTCACTCGCCGATTGCGATCTATGTCAAGAGATCGCGATCGTACTTATAGCAATCCTCGCATCATTTGTGAAATTCTTACTCCCTCCGCTTGCTAAGGGGAGGGTTGGGGTGGGGTAAAAAATTTACGACTCCTGCAAGGATTGCTATATACGACGGTTCTAATTGAATCTTGACCAACTTGTGAGCCAATATTGTGTGAATTAGTATGGACAGGATTTACGCAGGCACAAATACGAGCGAGAGTTGCATTTTCTATATTTTTCAAAAGATTCGCCCACAAGTTCGAGGTTGTTGAATCTATCTAATAACAGAACACTTAGAAGCACCATTTGACTTAAGTTATCAATTCCGCACTTAAGGGTCAATCCATGTCAAAAGCGATCGCTAACTGCCCCCAGCCGCACCCCCTGCTTGACCTCTGAGTACAAAAATTACTCCCGTCATAATTAGCGCCACACCTACCAATCGCAGCGGCGGCAACGGCTCGTTAAATACAATTTTCCCGCCCAAAACAGTAAACAGGTAACTGATTGACAATAAAGGCGAAACTATGCTAATGTTAGCGCGGGACAAAACTACGATAAAACCAATCGAAGAAATTGCGTACAGAGAAAGACCTGCTATTATCAAAGGCTGAGTAGCCATTGCTATAACTTTTTCTACTAAATTAGCAGCGCCGATTGGCCCTAAAATTTTAGCTCCCGCCTTCAGAGTAAATTGACCCAGGACGCTGCACAAAATGGCAGCAAGCAAAACTAGAAAAACGCCTCTATTCATGAGTTCACCAACATAATACTACAGCTTGAGAATTGCCCGCAAAAAACTCTCCTAAACAGCTTTGATTAAGTTTTATTGAGTTTTGTTCGCCACCCATATTTTAAACATACATACTGGAAATGCAAGTATTGTCGATCGCGAACAAGAATCAAACAAACATATGGCAGAAGAGACCAACGCCAGCGGGGAATACACTCTCGAATTATCGATACTCATGCCTTGCCTGAACGAGGCAGAAACTTTAGAAGTCTGCATAGAGAAGGCGCTGAAATCGCTGCGCGAACTTGATATTGCCGGTGAGGTCATCATAGCAGACAACGGCAGCACTGACGGTTCTCAAGATATCGCTACGAGAATGGGAGCCAGAGTCGTACCTGTCGCAGCCAAGGGCTACGGTAGCGCCCTGATGGGTGGCATAATCGCGGCGCGCGGAGTCTATATCATTATGGGCGATGCCGATGACAGCTACGACTTTTCTAACCTCTGCGCCTTTGTCGAAAAATTGCGGGGAGGGTGCGATTTAGTGATGGGAAACCGCTTTCAAGGGGGCATCAAACCGGGGGCAATGCCACCACTGCACAAATACTTAGGAAATCCGGTACTTACTTGGGTGGGGCAGTTATTCTTCTCCAGTCCCGCAGGCGACTTTCACTGCGGATTGCGGGGTTTCAGGAGAGACTCTATTTTGAAACTCGACTTGCAAACAACGGGGATGGAATTTGCCAGCGAAATGGTCGTTAAAGCCTCTCTGTACAAGTTGCGAATCACAGAAGTTCCAACCGTACTCTCTCCCGATGGCCGCAGCCGTCCGCCGCACCTGCGAACTTGGCGAGATGGCTGGCGGCACTTGCGATTTCTGTTGCTTTACAGTCCCCGATGGCTGTTCTTGTACCCGGGTGTTTTCCTGATGATTGTGGGTCTAATAGTGGGCATTTGGCTGTTGCCCGGTACTCAAAAGATTGGGAGTATCAGCTTTGACGTGCATACGCTGCTGTATGCTGCGATCGCAATTATCATCGGTTTTCAAGCAGTAACTTTCGCTTTTTTCACCAAAGTTTTTGCCATCAGTGAAAAACTGCTTCCCGAAGACCCGAAACTCAATAAAATATTTCGCTATGTCACGTTAGAGACAGGATTGATTGTCGGAGTCACGCTAATTTTAATCGGAATAGTTGGCTCGTTCTTGTCATTAACTATCTGGAGCGAAACAGCTTTCGGTTCTCTCGACCCTTCTAAAACTCTGCGTTTGGTTATTCCCTCGCTCACTTGCCTGACTGTCGGTTTGCAGATGGTTCTGTCCAGCTTTTTTCTCAGCGTGCTGAGCTTGAAGCGCAGGTAAAACAATTAACAGTAAAGTTTTGTTACACATTTCCGCAGAGATGATTTAAAGTTCCAAATGCTGTGTTAAATCGGTCGCGAACAATCTGGCTTCAAGCAGGTTGTCAGTTCATCTAAAACCTAAAATTATATGACAGTAGCTGAAAACAACTCCAGCAAATATGTGGGCCCCAAGCTAGGCGGTTTCGGAACTAAACTATCTTGGTACGCCCGCCAAAAAATGTTCGATTTGCTCATGGCATTAGCCAATCCCAGCGCCCGCACAACCGTGTTGGATGTAGGAGTAACTTCCGACCGCCGCTAAGACTGCAATTTCTTTGAGAAACTTTATCCGCATAAGGACAAAATCACCGCAGTCGGTATGGAAGATGCTTCGTTTTTAGAGCAAGAATATCCCGGTTTAAAATATGTCCGTTCTGACGGTTTAGCCTTGCCATTTCCCCACAAAAGCTTTGATTTAGCCGTGAGTTTTGCCGTCATCGAACACGTTGGCAGTCGGGTTCAGCAAAAAGCTGTTGTTATGGAACTTTGCCGCGTCGGTACAACTTGCTGCATCACAACTCCCAACCGCTGGTATCCCGTAGAATTCCACACTGCTGTTCCCCTAATATATTGGCTGCCCCCCTCCTGGTTTCGAGCTTTGCTGAATTTGCTCGGTCAACACTTTTTCGCCCAAGAGGAAAATCTCAACCTTCTATCCGAAAAAGAGGTATTAAAGATGCTACCAACAGATGCTGAAGTTTCTACCAGACATTTCCGGCTGCTGGGTTTGATATTTAATCTCCTTTTTTATGTCATCTAAATAGTTGCTACTTACGCTGAACTCCCAAATCCAGCACAAAATTTTCTCCGTCTTCATAGAGCTTTTTTCGAGTTTTTGCAAGTTGCTGCACGTTATCGCGAAAGTCGTGAGAGAGTTGTGATTGCAGTCGAAACCAAGATGACAATCCAGGTTCTGAAGTATCTACATCTGCCGGATGATTGAGACTCCAAGACGAATAAGCTATGTATCCAATAGATTTTGAAACTAAATAATTTGCTAAAGCTTCAGGGCCTTTGAATACAGGCATTCCGGGAGGCAAACTCGCTCCTCCTGGCCAGTCAGCGAGGAAAATTTGATTGCGTTTAAAATCGAGGATAAAAGGTGCATCTAGCCTCGTTAAGACTGTTTCTCCCTGTGGAATAGACTGTTGCAGCGCTGCATACTGCAACTTTTGCTTAGCTGAAACTAAAGATGGATTCGTTAGTCCAAATTTAATATTTTTCACATACGCTGAATAAGTATTTTTAGTTATATCCCAATCGTAGCTGATTGTAAGACCTGCACAAAATACAGCGGCAATAAAAAAGTTAGGAATCCCGTTTTTATTTAACCCTCCTGTATCCGTCATGGCGATCATAATTAATATGATAATTGCTGGAAATAAGTGAGAGAATGAATAACGAAAAGGGTCGGCATTTTCAGTAAGTACGCCTACAACAACAGTTGCCACTAGCGCTGCAACTGTCATAGATAAAGGTGCTTGGCGGTTCGAGAACGAGGATTCTGCGGGTAAATTAGCAAATTTCAGAGGTCGGATACTTAAGCTCAAGCAGCCGAGCAATATCAGTATAAAAACGTAAATACCTCTGAATGCTGCGAGGGCTGTTTTAACAGTCGCCAAGAGTGTCGAACCTGATTTGAAAGTAATGCCGTAGGCGGATGCGTGATAGCCTTTTCCCAAAAGAGGATACAATAAAGTACCTGAAGATTGATACAAAGAAATCATCCAAGGTAGGAGAAATATTCCTACTAATACTGTCGCCAGCCCGAATTCCCATAAAACTTTTAGTTTTGTATTTGAGCTAAGAAAATAGCAAAGGTAGCTAACTGCAAATACAATAGCCGAGGCAGGAATTAGAGAAGATTTTAAAGTACAAATTGCGGCGGAGATTAAAGCGATAATACAAGCATTGAAAACCCAATAGTTGCGGTTTATTTCTTTGCTGTCAAGGGTTCTAAACAAACTTAAAAATAAAGGTACTGGCAACATCATACTTGTAGTGTTTGCCTTGGGGACAGCAATCAATAATACAAATAAAATTGTAAATATTACTCGTCTAGTCGAGGCTTGATTTTCTTTGAAAAATCCGATAATTAGCCCTAGCGTAATTATCAGCGCCAAACCAGGGTCTATGATGTTTAAATTAGTGTCGGAAAGTACGCTGACAATGAAAGTATGGAGAAATGACTGTCCCCCAAAAGATACTATTCTTCTTTCGCTAAAAGGCTCTAGGCCCATAGAACCGAGTTGCAGCATTTTGTGGGGAAATACTAAGTAAGCGTGGTAGTCATCGCTGGTATTAAACCCGTCAGCATACACCATGTTGGCAAAGTTGAGTCTGCCTGTATAAACCCATCCCGCGTATTGGATTAAAATCAGTAGACTGACTGTGGCAAGGCCTGCTAAGATTATTTTATCTTTGCGACTTTCTTGAAATAGCTGTGAGAGATTGCTGGCGATTGATTGTCTGTGATTTACCAAATCTACTAGACAATAAATGAGTCCCAAACCTAAAAAAATAAAAATTGTGGGTGGCGAGATATTCCAAGTTGCGTTTAATACACCGCCAATGATAAGGCTCAAGGCTAGACCCCAACCGGCTCTTTGTCCCCAGTCCGTTCGCTGGTTGGGAAAAAGAATGTGGTTGAGGAATTTCCCCCAACCGATGAGGGATAAAAGCAGGCAAATACCGTAGAAGAATGATATTACGTATGGAATCATTGCTGTCAAAGCCTATTATATTAAATTGTTAACTTGTGGAGAGATGAGTTGTTAAGTTGGGGCGGTGTGTTATCAACCGTCTTCGATCTTAGAATACTGTGTAAATTTTGTCAATATATTGTTTTTTGTATTCGTTGCTGAAGGATGATTTAAAGGTGATTACTATTGATCGGATTGGATACCGGAGAGAAATTTATGATTGAGGGAAGTGCGATCGCACTTTTGGAAATAATAAGGGGTTGGGGAAAAGAGGGCTTTTCGGGAAGAGAGGGGCGCTCACGGGATGTATGCACAAAAGCTAAAATTGAAGCAGTCTTAAAAAGTAGGGTAAAAACGAAAAATCTAGGAGTAAGCAGCCCTGGAATGATGATAGGTAAGATTCAAGGCTTACGCAGGCACACTATATGTGTGCCTGCCCAAATACGAACGCTACTAATTGACCCGATATTGGCTCACAAGTTGGTCAGGATTCAATTAGAACCGTATCAGTATGATGATCGCGCAAGTTTAGTTTACATCGAGCGCTTATAAAGTGAAAGACTATCGCGCAGGACGTGCTATTCAAAATTTTAAGTGGGAGTGCGATTCCTGTATAAATAATTAGTTATACCAATTTAATTGGTACAATGATTAATAATTACTCCTCATAATCAATCAAAACTTGCACCCAGTTGGGCGGGCGCGGAATCGGATTTCCCAAACGATCTAACAGCAACAAAGCTACTAAATGCACTACAAATAAATAGACAATATTGTTAACCAAAATCATCCCGGCGGCGATCGCCCCAATTGTGTTCAAACTCGGCACACTCAGCCAGCCCAGCTTCACAAACACCCATTCCACGATCTCTGTTACCTGGGCGGTTACGTAAACCCACAAATCTTGACCCACCAAAGCTGATAGCAGCCAAAACTTAAAAAAGAAGCCAAGAGTGCCAATTAGCGCGCCCAAACTAATAGAAACAGACCAACTCGCTTTGCGCCGCCAAAGTCCTCCCAGCAAAACTCCCATAATTCCAAAAGGAATTACATATAAAATGCTGCGCGTCGGGCCCATGAGTACCGAAAGCAGCAAACCCGAAACTAAAGCTGCCATCCAAGAAGCGCGGTTCCCCCAGCGCAGGTAAACCAGGGCGATGGGTATCGGGAAAAAAACCCGCAGCAAAGGCCCCAGCGGAAAGTAATAATTTACCAGCCAAATCAAGCTAGCGGTACTTGCCAAAAATGCCGTTTCTACGAGCCTCAAAGGCGCTTCCCCAGAGGCGCCCGTTCCCGGATCGGGATTTGGGCGATCGCCCGCCATTGCGGAAATATCAGCGGTTTGCTGCTCGTTATTTGTACTGGGTGAACTGCCCGAATTAGATGCAGCATCTGCTGACAAAAAATCACTCATCCGATTTTAGATTTTAGATTTTAGATTTTAGATTTTACGGAACTTGCGGGCTATACGGCTGATTCCCGATTTTCCCATTTTCCGATTTTAGATTTTAGATTTTAGATTTTACGGGACTTGCGCCCGATACGCCCGATTCCCCGTTTCACAGTTTGGATGCCTCGCTGCCAAATTTAATCTTTTTGCTCGCAGAAACCGGGTTTTGGCACGAACGCAAGTCTTATTTTAGATGGATTTTCTCAGCCAAAATTTTCAGCAGCATCATTTTTCCGTTTTGACTTCCTGAATTACAAAAACCGAACAAGATGCGTGGTGAACGACATAATTACTGACGCTGCCGAGGAAAGCTTCTGCCAACCCCGTGCGGCCGCGCCTCCCCAAAACTATTAAATCTGCGCCCCAATTTTCGGCGGATTCACAGATACTATGCCCTGGATCGCCGTCCATTTTGCAGTCAAATTCCACCTGCAATCCTTGTTTTGCTGCGGCGTCGCAGTAATTTTTCAGCAAACCCGAAGCCTGTTTTACCTCCCTTTCCAGCCGCAAACGTTGAGCTTGATAAGCTTGATCCATTAACTCGACATTCATGCCCAAATCTACCGGAATTGGTACTGCCGTCTCGCCCAGCGTGCTGACAGTAACGCAGTTAAATAGCATCACCTGGGCCCGATCGCTCAGAGCTAATTCTAAAGCTTGGCTGAAGACGCGGTGGCCCAGTTCAGAATCATCTAAGGCGGCGAAAATTTTCTTAAAACTCACAGCTTTACCTCCTGCGGGAAATCATTAATATCAGTTAGTTAACAGAGAGTGCTTTTGAATCTCATTCAAATTAGCAATCTCCGATACTTCTAGACTAACAGACGCTCCAACGCGTGCAGGTCGGGAATGCACAAAACGTCACGTTCGCGCTGAATAGTTCCTTTTTTTTCCAGCTTGCTGAGCACTCGCGTTACTGTTTCTCGAGCCAGCCCGCTGAGGCTGCTCAATTCTCTGTGCGGCAGGTTGGGAATTTCTGTACCTCCTGTGGACATGATTTTCCCTTGCCCCTCTGCCAAAAATAATAGAATATCTGCTACTCGCGAGGTACTGTCCGACTCTCGCAAACGCAGGCGGCGGTTGACTTGTCGCAGGCGACGCGCCATCAGTTGAGCTAGGCGAATGCCTGCTAGCGGCTCGGTATGAATGAGCTGCACAAAATCCTGAGATGGCATATTGCCGATCAGTGTCGGGGCTAGGGTGATCACATCTGTCGATCGCGGTGCTTCTTCGATCGCGGCCATTTCCCCGAACAATTCTCCTTTCCCTAAAATATTCAGTGTTACTTCTTTTCCGTCTAGGTTGTAGGTGCGAATTTTCACCCAACCATCCAATATAAAATACACTGATGTTCCCCAGTCATTTTCGAGTAAAATCACTTGATTTGACGGATGACTGCGGGTAACGATGTGGACAGTTGCTCTCTCGATTACAGGATCGGGTAACCCTGCAAAAAAAGGAGTAGAAACTATCAATTGATTTATATTGGAATTCGGATCTCGGGTGTTAAAGCGGTCTTCCATGAGGCCATCATTTTAATTTATGCGCTTGATCGGCGCTGGGCAGTTAGAAATAGCTTGCAGCCGAGTCATTCGATTTGAGATTCAAGATTTGAGAAACAACTATCTAAAATCGGCAATTTTACCTCTAAAGTTTTGCGGTCCAATGCCGAATATGGGAATTAATAGCCTCAAGCTCTGATTGCGAGCTAGAAACTAAAGAATATACCATAATTTTTTAGACACATACCACTGAGCAAATTTTATTAACAAAATTTTAGCAATGTGGCAAACGACTGAGCCGATCGAATTACCTTTGAAAGCACTTCGCGAAGACAAGCTTAACACTGCTGAGAGATTTGTTGTCACTCGACCGTGCAGTCGATCGGCAAAATCCACCAGCACCAGCCTGCAAGCAAGACAGACAGCGGCCCAATCCGACTGCAACTGCCTGGAATCTGTCAAATATCAGCACGATCGGCAAAATCCACAGCTATTGCGAGCCTAAAGGCGGGCGCTCTGAGCGAGCGAAACTGACGCAGTTCCCAGCAAACTTTTCTGCTGCCCCGAGATTATTGTACCATTAGTATCTAGCCATGAATACCGATAAAACGCTATTATAAAAGGTTGCTCAAACCGACTGTACTGGGACAATCCCGAATCTGGGCATCCCAAATCGCCAATTGTTTGATGTTTTTTCCAAGTCGGTAAAAGATCGAGAGAGAGTAGCGCGCCGCCACGCTAGTTTAACTCGGGGTGACGGTGTGCCGCCGGCCGAGAGAGCGGGTGAACCCCAAAGTTCGTGCGATCGCACCTATCGCGAGCAGGAATCGACATCCGGCCCAAAAAACAGGCAAGCCGACGCAGAATTAGAGAGCAATTGCAGTTGATAGAAGCGGGCATTTGGTGCGGAAGTACCGGCTAACCTATCATAGGCAATAGAAGTGATCCGAAGACAAAAGGTTAATTAACAGTTGTCAGAAAATATTAGTGAATTATTGACAGACTCGCATTCAGATGATTCTATCTATTGGCATCGCTGCCGCCTGACTTCAGTCTTTTTTCGGTAAAGTTTCTCCCAAGCCGCATTCCCAGAGGTTCCGCCCTTGAATTCTCAGAAGTACAAAATTCAAGCACTGATTGCTGAGATTGACGAGGTACTCAGCAAGCCCGCACCCCGCTTGCCTTGGACGGGTTCGATCGATAGCGTCCACCAGCGCCAACTTTTAGAGCGAGTTCGCGCTTATCTGGTTTCCTCAGACTCAAAGCTAGCGGCCGCCAAGGGGCCCGCCCGCCCAAATGTCCGCCCCGAACCAGTTCCAGTACCCAAAGTGCCTCTGCCCCCCCCTCGCCCCTCAGCAGCAGAGCAAATCATGCTTGCCGTAACCGGAGAAATCAGCCACCTGCGTTCCAGCCTGACGGGGCCGCTCCAAGAAGATATAGAAGCTCTGCGCCAAGAGCAGCAAGCTCTAATTCAAGAAATCAAACAGCTAGAAGCAAAACGGCAGCAGCAACAATCCCTAGCTCAGCAACAAGCAAACCAACAGCAAATCATTTCTGAATTCTTGCAGGTACTGACTGCCCGCTTGGAAGAAACCTTGACTAGCGATTTCTCCCAAATTCTAAGTTCCCTAGAAAATCAGTTATTGCAAAGCAGCGCAGTACCTTACTCTTTGGGCAGCGCACAATCAGAAGCATCGGCTCTTGACGTAACACTTAACCGACAAACCTCAGAAGAACACCCGCTGCTGACGCCGGCTCAGAGGTTCGAGCAAATGCAACTGTTGCAATCTCGTGCTGACAGTCTGCTGATGAGTCTAGATTCTAGGATGGGTATCGTGTTCGAGGCTTTGCAAGCAAATCTGCAAAGCTATCAAGCTTCCTTGAGACAAGAAATCGACAATATGTACGGTTTGAGCCAGCAGAGCGAGGCGAGGTTCGCGGCTTTCGTCAACCACTTGGCCGGACAGTTGGGGCGAGAAGCGTCTTCCTACGTACAGCAGCCGATCGATTTAGCAAATCTCGAAACAGTCTCCCGAACCGCAGCCGAGCGGTCTGATGCCGCTCCAGCCCTCTCAAATACTGCGATCGACCACTCAGCCCCCGAGACTCAGACTGGAGACTCGGTGCAGTCCAACCGCACCGGCGAATTCGGAGAACAAGACAGATTTCCCTACGCCGGTACAGAAATTTCTCCGCAATTTCGACAATTGAGGCGCGATCGCGACCGCATTCAAACCCCAATTTTGCTCCCCGAGTTGGACAATAATTTGTCCGGTTATGCACCCGACCAATCTCGAACAACAACTCCTTTTGCAGGCGATGAATCGGAAAATAGATTAGCAGAAATAGACGAAGAGGTTGAGGATTTGTATGCAAGTTTGTTCGCGGGAGAAGCAGTCGCCGAAGTAGAATTAGAACTCGAAACTTTACTACCCCAAAATACTGAATTTGAAACCGCAAGTGAGGCTGTACAATATCAATCGGCGTCGGATAATGAAACTGCAGACGCCCTAAATATGACCGAAGATTTGTTGGTAAATCTGCTGGATGAAGGCGAATCGCTGGAAGATATTTTAGTAAATCCAGATTCAGACTTCGTAAGAGGTAATTCTGTAGAATCTCTAACTTTAGATAGTGCCGATTTATTTGAACCGCAAGCGCCATCAGTACCTCAAGTTTCACAACCGCCAGTCTCAACAGCCTCGCTGCAAATTGACCCGGACGATCGAGAAAATCTAGAAACGGCTCAAAACCGAGGCGAGCAGTTCGACGCTGCGATGCCTGAATCGCCACCTTTGACGTTGAGAACGCCTGCTGAAATTAGCCCGAACCGCCCCAGTGCCGCGCCCGGTTTGTCGAGTATCGGTGATGTTCAAACAGGCGAGTCCGGCACTTTGTCGCTGCGGCTCGATGATGGCTACATCCAAGCTTCGGCGGACGAGGATTTGCTGCCGGTCGAGGCATTAGAAGATGACCTCGATCGAGCTCTTAATTTGGACAACAATACTCTGGAACTGTTAGAGGCAGACCTCTACAATCTGGAGGGATTGGGAAATACTAGCTTCGGGCGATCGAATTTCTCAGCAGCTAACAGCTTGGATTTATCGGCGAGTTCCCCCGAGGAGGGCGGTGCAAAAAATCCCTTTGCCGAGGTCGCAGAGGAAGAACTCGGCACGCTGGAGGATTTGTTCTCCGATGTGTTGGAACTCTCATCTGAGGATGAATCCTTTGTTTTGGAAAACGAACTTGAGGATGATTTGTTGGCGGAGGAAGACGACTCGAATTTGACGCTAGACGAGATTTTGGCTAGTTTGACCGAGACCGATCGACCTTTGACTGATTCTCCCCCTCCAGAAACTGCCGAAACTAACGAACTGCGATCGAGTCCTCCAGAAAGTAAAAAAAAAACCTAATTTCGACCGAGAGTAAAGCAGGAGTTGTTGAGGGGAAAACCGATTTTAGCGAGTTGGCCGGGACACAGCAGCAAGACTCGGCTGGGCATTCTGCAGCAGGTGCGATCGGCCCATCCCGGGAACGCCGGAATTCTAGCTGGTATTTGGGCATTGATTTCGGTTCCAGCGGGCTGTCTGCTGCTTTGTTCGATCGCCAAGCAGGCCAGTTGCACCCGATTTACTGGGAAGCACCGCAGGCTGAGGCTTGGGCTGCGGGCCCCAGCTTTCGGATTCCCTCGGCTGCGGTGCTTGCGGAAACAGCCTCAGGGAGCCCTGCACCGCAAGTGACAGTCAAGTCGGTGGGATTCCCACCCCTGGCTTTGCCTGCGGGAGAATTTTTACTGCAAAATTTAAAATTGCCTTTAAAGGTGGGCATTCCTTATCAGCGGGAAACTGCTGGAATGTACGAACCGCTGTTGCAGTGGTCGCCCTTGCAGGCTGTTTCCATCGCCTTGCCGCTGCAAGGTGTGCGGGCGCTGCTGGCTACTTTGAATCCGACGAAGCAGGGGCAAAAATTTGCCGGATCGGGGGAAGTTTTGGATTCTGCACCGAGGACGAATTTTGCAGGATTGCCAGTTTCTAATTTAATTTGTAGGGCTTCGGGGCTGACGCCAGAAACTCTTGATGCGGCGCTTTTAGACTTGCGGGGTGTAATTTTGGGGACTCCGGCCGGCTGGTCGGATGTTTATATGTTTAATCTGCGGGAGGCTGTTTTGGGCGCGTCTCTGGTGGCTTCGGCTTCGCAAATTTTTGTGGTGGAAGATGCGATCGCCACTTTGCTTGCTGCTGTAACTCCTGTGACAAATGGTATGGAAGTCGAGTCGTCAGCCGTGGATTCTGCTAAGGGCGGTGAAGAAGCTGCACCGCTGAGTGTGAATGCTTCGTCTTTTAGCGGGGGAACTTTGATTTTGAATGCGGGGGCGGCGACGGTGGAATTAGCTTTAGTTGAGTTGCCGGCCAATCTTCAAGATTTAACTCGTGCTGATTTTACTTGCCACAGTTTTGCTTTTGCTGGCGATGCTTTCGATCAGGATATTATCTGTCAGTTGTTGGCTAAAAATGAAACTTGGGGAATGTCGATCGATTTGCCGCGTCCGGGACATCCAGATTTGCCGAACCGCTATCAATTGCAGCAGCGGTTGCAAGGTTCTGCTTTTGGCCTGCAATTGTTAGAGGCGGCAAGGCAAATAAAAGTTATTTTGCCACATCAAAAAAGTTTTGCTTTGGATATTGGCAAGCAGCATTGGGATGTGAAGCGCAAAGATTTGGAAAGTCTAGTTTTAGTGCCTTTTGTGCAGCAGTTGAACCGCGAATTGAATGCTTTGCTCAGTCGCGCGGGAATGTCGCCGGTGGGGATTAATCAGGCGATTTGTGCAGGGGGTATGGGTGCTTGGCCTGCGATCGCCCGCTGGTTGCGGCAGAAGCTGCCGAATGCGATCGTGGTTCAAGACCAGGAATTGGAAGTCGATCGAGATATTTTTGAGATTGATAATTCTGCATTAAATTCTGTATCTCAAAGTACAAATTCCCCCCCAAAATTTGGTCGAGTTGCCTGCGGGTTGGCGAGTTTGGCTCTTTATCCTCACATTTTGGATGTGTCGCAGCAGCAGTACAGCGACTTTTTTCTGCTGTGGGAATTAATGAAGGTTTTGGGCGGGGAAACTTTGAGCTTTCAGGAAATTTTGCAGTTGTTGGAACGCCAGGGCGTGAATACCCGTACCTGCGAACCCCGGATTTTGCGGATTTTGGAAGGAAGTTTGCCGGCGGGACTTGTGCCTGCGGAGGAAGATTTCATGCTGCTGGCCGAGGAGTCGAGGCAAAATCCCGATTGGGAAGCAATTTTGGCCGAGCCGCTGTTCTTTGAAGATGTCTCGCGGGGTTATCGCTTGAATCTCGAACACGCCTCTGTTGTTCGCGAATATTTAGGCAAACTCGCTTCTAGCAGCCAGCAAAAATTGTTAGAACCGCTAACAATTGCTTGGGATGTTCGCACGGATACTTATCGCTAAACTGGAAAAAACCAGGTTTCTCAGTGGAATCCTCCCTGTCTTCCCCGAACATTCCTAGTAGAAACTGGGTTTTTTGCGACCAGGACTAAGTTTTTTATGTAAATGTACTTGAGTTTACATAAATTTCATAAGTTATTACATAAAATACACAGAAACTTTATAAAAGTGTTGTTGCTTTTTAAAGATTGTGCAAAGCTGAGTATTTTAGGTTCTGCAAATTTGGGGTGGCTAATAAGATAGACGTGAGATCTCCTTAAAGTTGAAACAAATCAAATGAAATTTCCGATGGGTGACTCTAAATCATCAGTATTATCAGAAATCCTGTCCTTATTTGTGCAAAAATCTACTTACAAAGTTTGTGTATCCAAACCGCAGGTTCACCGATCGGTAACAAGCAAGGTAAAGCGGTCGATCGATATTTTGGGTTCGCTGCTGGGACTGGCAATTGCTGCTGCGGTGGCGGTGCCGGTCGCAGTGGCGATGCTGTTGGACAATCCGGGCCCGCTGCTGTACAGTCAAGTCCGCTGCAGCTTCAAAGGGCGACATTTCAGAATGTGGAAATTTCGATCGATGGTTGTCGGTGCAGAAAAGCTCAAACATTTAGTTCGCAACCAAGCCAACGGTCACATTTTTAAGAATGAAAATGACCCGCGAATTACCCGCGTCGGTCGCTTTTTGCGGAGCACGAGTTTGGATGAGTTGCCTCAATTCTGGAACGTGTTAGTCGGCGACATGAGTTTGGTGGGAACTCGGCCGCCCACTCCCGATGAGGTTGCTGCCTATGACGATTTTCACTGGCAGCGTTTAAATGTCAAGCCCGGTATGACTGGGGAGTGGCAAGTTAACGGGCGTTCAGGAGTTAAAGATTTTGACGATATTGTTCGCATGGATCTCGACTATCAGCGCAAGTGGTCTGTTTTCTACGACATCAGTCTGATTTGCAAAACAATTTGGGTGGTGTTGACTAAAGACGGTGCTTGTTAAATAGGTAAGTTGTTTTGGGGGTTTTTTTATTATTTTAGGAAAAAACAGGAAATGAAATATTTGGAAACTGGATTAAATATATGTTAATAGAATTAGCGATTGGTGACGCTTACGGTGCGGGTTTTGAATTTGTTGACCTGCAGACGATCGAGTTTTACAACAATCTCAACGGCTACATCAAGCATCCCCGTCACGACATCCAGCCTGGATGTTACACCGACGATACGCAGATGAGTTTAGCCGTCGCAGAAGCTATCGTCAGCCGAGAACCTTGGACGCCGGAACTTTTAGCCAGCAAATTTGTTGCAGCTTTTCACCGCGATCGCCGAGTAGGTTATGCTGGCAAATTTTACAATTTTTTACTACAAGTTGAAGACGGCAAAGAATTCTTAGAAAAAATTCACTCCGCTAGCGATAAAAGCGGATCGGCGATGCGAGCCGGCCCAATTGGCATTTTTCCGACTGTTGAAAAAGTCATCGAAAATGCTACCATTCAAGCTGCAATTACCCACAATACTCCCGATGGCATTAATGCAGCTATAGCGGCCGCTTTGATGTCTCATTACTTTATTTATCAGTTAGGTTTAAAGAATAATTTGGGAAATTTTATAGAAAGGCAGGTTGCTGGTGAGTGGTCGATACCTTGGCAAGGAGAAGTCAGCGCTAAAGGTTTGGTCTGTGTTAGAGCCGCTATTACTGCTGTCATGCGAAATGATAGTATGAGCAAACTGCTCCAAGATTGCATTGCCTTTTCGGGAGATGTCGATACAGTAGCAACCATTGCTTTAGCTGCTGGTTCCTGTAGCAGTGAAATTGCCCAAGACCTGCCAGAAAATCTGGTACAAGGATTAGAAAATCAATCTTACGGTCGAGATTATATCATAGAACTGGATAAAAAATTGATGAACAGCATTGCTTAGTAAAGTGACTGCAAAAAATGTTAAATTAAGGGCAATCTTCGGAGAGTTGCGCTTAATTTTTGATTCACAGCAACCGCGCCCGACAGTCAGGACGTTCTCAATCACTGAAACGATTGTCCCCAATTGCATTTTTACATCGCTCTTCTTCCTTCTGCTATGAATTTGCCTAATTTGATTACGTTTTCTCGCTTGCTGGGAGTGCCTTTTCTGCTCTACGGTTTGTACGACCCAAGCGCGCAAAGCCGCTGGATTTGCACCGCGATTTTTGTGGTAGCTGCGGCTACTGATTGGCTGGACGGCTATTTGGCTAGGAAGCTGAATCAAATTACCGATTTGGGTAAGTTTCTCGATCCTTTGGTGGATAAATTGTTGGTGCTCGCGCCGCTTTTAGTGTTGATTGAGTTGGGTAGAGTCCCGGCTTGGGGGGTGTTTTTAATTTTGGGAAGGGAGTTGACAATTGCGGGGTGGCGTGTTAATAAAACTAAAATTTCTGGTGCTAATATTTGGGGGAAGTTGAAGACGGTGAGTCAAATTGTGGCGATCGCACTTTTAATTGCTCCTTTGTCTGATGCGTGGAATTTTCCCGCATTAATTGCTTTTTGGGTTTCTGTGGCTTTAACTTTGATTTCTGGCGCTATTTATCTGTGGCCGGAAAAGACTGCAGAGGACAAGTAAATCGGTTTTATTTAAACCGCAGATGAACGCGGATTAACGCAGATAAAAACTTCGATATATTTGTAGGGACACGGCATTGCCGTGTCCTAGCAGTAGCTTAATAATGAGTCCCTGATTTCCGGTAGTGCACCGCTGTCACGCCGTCATTTTTGAGCAAATGACCGTTGTCAATCGCCGCATAAACTACCCAGTGATCGCCGCATTCCATCCGACTTATCACTTTGCATTCTAGATAAGCTAGAGCATCAGTCAAAACGAGACAGCCGTTGCTAGCTTCCATTGTTTCGACTCCCGCAAATCTGTCTTCTCCCGGAGCAAAGTTTTTCATGAAATACTTGCGCAACTGTCGCCCTTCTGCTAAAATATTCAGCACAAATTTATCTCCGGCGTACATCAAAGATTCGATCGATCGATCTTTCGCCACCGCAATCGTCACGCCCGGCGGATTAAAAGTTGCTTGCGACACCCAGGAAGCCAGCATGGCACTGGTGACATCCTCCCGCTTCGCCGAGACTACGCACAGCGAACCAACGAGTCTCCCTACTGCTTGTTCAGTGCGATCGCTCCCTGCTGCTAACTGCGGTTTCGGTGCCCGCAATCTTTGCGCTTTAATCAAAGCTTGAGCAAAATCCGTTCCCGTTTCTGTACACTCGTGAATAGTCGCAGCAGTCGGCTTAAATTTAGCTCGAATCGGCTCAAATCCGATGCGATAGCCGGCATCTTTCAGCTTGTTTTCCACTAAGTCAATCGCCTCTCCACTCCAGCCAAAAGAACCGAAAACCCCCGCTAGTTTGCTCTTGGTTGCAGTAGATAAAACAATTCCCAAAGCAGTTTGAATTTGGGTGGGTGCGTGTCCTGCTAGCGTGGGAGTTCCGATGATAAATCCCGCACATTTTTCGATCGCCTCTTTAATTTCTCCCGGTTCGGCAAATTCGCAGTTGATACTTTCCACCGCAACCCCCGCCCTAGTAATTCCTTTGGCGATCGCCTGCGCTAAAGTAGCCGTATTGCCGTAAGCCGAAGCATAAATCAAAGCCACTGTCAAGTCTTTTGAATTTTGTTGCTGGCTCCATTCCCGATACAAATTGCTCAGTTCATTAAGGCCGTAACGGACGATCGGGCCGTGACCGGGAGCATAAAATGCTGCGGGTAAATCGGCTAATTTATCCATTGCCCCCAGCACTTGTTTTGCCTGAGATGCGTGCAGAGAATCGTAATAATAGCGCCTGTCTTCGCTGTAAACGCTCCACCCTTCATCAAATACTTGGTCGCCGCAAACGTGGGCTCCAAATAGTTTGTCTGTGAACGCGATTCGAGTTTGCGGGTCGTAGGTGCAAAGTTGATCTGGCCAGCGAGGAGTCGGAGTCGCAATGAATTTTAAGGCGTGACCTTTTCCTAAGTTGAGAGTTTCTTCTCCCCGAACGATCATAATGTTTAACTCTTGTTCGGGAAAAGCGGCTCGCAAACCAATTGCGGCGGGATTCGTGCAAACAAAAGCTACTTCTGGAGCTAATTCTAACAGAGCTTTAATTGTTACTGACCTGTTAGTATTGAAATGCCCCAATATCACGTAATCGAGCTTTGTCAAGTCCACCCGTTCCTGCAAAGATTCGAGATAATTTTGAGTAAAAGATTCCCCCGGCGGGTCGAACAAAGCAGTTTGGTCAGCTTGAATAATATAGCTGTTTGCTGTCGTCCCCCTTTGCAGGGAATATTCTACTTCAAACTTGAGTCTGTCCCAAGTGCGCGATCGCACAATAAAAGTATCTGCAGCAATTTGGATAAACTGCACGTCGCGGGGTTTGGCATCAGATGCGAGTTGAGGAGTCAAAGTGTTAGTCATTAATTGCACCTATGAGAAACTGAACTACAGAACTTCTTTTGATTTCGTGCCAAAATTTAGTATCTACAATGTCAAACCTTGCACCTCTACCCTGTAAATTCGTATCCAGGTCAGTCAGAAATTCCCTGGTTTTCAAATCGTCCCCAATTTGGATAAAGCTGACTCCAATTTCTTCATCTTTATCTATTTTATTTGCCGCCGTTACAAGAATTTCGGCGATACCAGCGGTATTTTCGGGTTTTTGATCTAGGACTGCAACAATTATTGCTCCTTTGTTCCCGGCGGCATTTGTTTTGCTGGCGAAATAATCGCTAAAAGTTTCTTTCAGAGCTTCTTCCAAATGAATTGTAGTCGGTTTTTCTGAATCCGGTTCCGTATTTTGTCGCTGCAAAATTTCAGCTAACCGAGCAACATTGGAATTTTTATACTTCCACATAGGAGTAGAAGCTTCGTAAAGGGTGATGCCGTTGCTGTCAAATTGCTGACATTTTTTTGCTAAGTCGATCAGAGATGCCTGTGCTTCTACCCAATCCTCGTACCAAGGATGTTGGGGGTCTCTGCTGGCATCGCTTCTGGCAATAATAATTGTGTAATCTCGGTCTTCTAAAAGATTGGCAGGCATTGGCAATTCCCCTAGTAAAAATGGAGTCAAAATGACAACGATTTGCCCGGTAAGTTGGGCAGTGCGCACCCTACGTTTAGAACCTGGTAAGGTGCGCGCTGCGCACCATAATTTGAGAGTTGTTGCGTAGCCGAACTTCCTTCCTAATAGTGATTTCCGACTTTGCGGTGGTGAACGGCCGGCAGTGCATCGGGATTGGATACGCGGCCGCTATCGACGATCGCATATACGATATGATGATCCGAAAGTTCCATCCGGCTGACTACTTCGCACTCCATGTAAGCCAAAGCATCTGTCAAAATCGGAGAACCGTTGGTACCAGGTTGAGTTTTAACTCCGGCAAATCGATCGGCACCTGGAGGAAAACGCTTTAAAAAGTGCCTCATCAAGGTTTGATAATTGCCTTCTTCGAGCACGTTGAGAACAAATTTATCTCCCGCGTGCATCATCGATTCGATCGCCCGATCCTTCGCAACTGCTATTGTTAAACCCAGCGGTTTAAAACTTGCCTGCGTTACCCAAGAAGCCAGCATCGCACCGCTAACCTCGCCTTTTTGAGCGGTAATGATGTACAGTCCGCCGCTGATCCGTCCCAAAGCTTTATCGAGGTCGCTGTCGAGAGATTTCATCTGTTTGACAGCCTTGTCCCGCGTCAGCCACTGTCCCAAGTCAGTGCCGGCTTCGTCGCAAAGTTGATAAATCGGTTCCGTCGGCGTTTCTTTAATTACAATGTTGGGAAATGCTTCTTTTAAACCCAATTCTTTGAACTTGTTTCCCAGCGGGTAAATAGATACGTCATCGCCGCCGCCGGATTCGCACAAACCGAAAGATTGTTTGTTGTTAGCTGCAACTAAAATTGTGTTGATGGCAGCTTCGGCATTCGCAGCAGCAGTACCGCCACTCGGCGGCGAACAAATTACGATACCGGCAGCATTACCGACAAGTTCCGCAACTTCTTGCAAGTCGGCGGTTTTCAAATCCATCATTTCCACAGCGACACCGGTTTTGGTGATACCGTGGGCGATCGCCTGACTGAGCCGATCGCTAAATCCGTAGTCGGAAGTGTAAAATACCGCTACAGTGGTTTCTGCCTTAGCTTGTTCTTGGCTCCACTTTTTGTAGCGCCCGGTGAGTTCAACTACGTTGTGCCGCAGCAAGGGGCCGTGACCGGTCGCAACTGTACCGATTTCTCCCAATTCTGCCATCCGCTTCATCGCAGCAAGTACCGATCGAGCGTTGGGAGCCATCAAGCACTCATAATAAAAGTGGTAATCTTCCTCAACCGCTGCTAAATCGTCATCGAAGGTGCTGTCGGTACAGTAGTGCATCCCGAAAGCGTCGCAGGTAAACAGCACTTGAGTTTTGCTGTCGTAGCTGAAAATAGTATCGGGCCAGTGCAAGTTCGGGGCCGATACAAATTCGATAATGTGGCCGTTTCCTAAATCTAGTTTGTCCCCATTTTTGACTATCAATCGTTCAAATGGTTGGTGTACAAGATTTTCTAAAAATTGAATTGCTACTTTCGCCCCCACGACAATCGCTTGGGGTGCCAGCGCCAACACGTCTTTGACTAAACCGCTGTGGTCTGGTTCGGTGTGGCTGATAATTAGATAGTCAATCTCTTTGGGGTCAATTTCGCCCGTCAGAGTTTCCATGTACTGCTGGCGAAACTTCTCGTGCGAGGTATCGACGAGGGCTGTTTTTTCACCGCGAATGATGAATGAGTTGTAAGTTGTACCGTTTTTGAGTCCGAATTCGATGTCAAAGCGGTCTCTATCCCAGTCCAGGCATCGAATTGCCGTTGTGTCAGGGGCAATTTCGACTTTTTCCACCGTCAATCTGCGTTGGACTCGTTCAGTCAGCGCTACCATCAGTGCCTCCTTGTCTGTTACCCATTACCTTATTGTCTTCATTCTGACACGTTTCTTTTGTAAATCTTTATAAAATTTCTTATGAGGCTGTTAAGTATCCCAAAATTTATGGCATCAGGCAGTTCGGCAACGCGCACTGAATCGGGATGTAAGGCATTTGAGGAAGAAGGAAAATTCAATAAAATCAATTTTTGGTCGATAAACAGTTGACAAAAAACTTATCTCTGTGGTAAGGAAACTGAGTTCTATCGGTTGGGCGATCGCCCCTTTAGAAGACTATCAGTCAAATGCGATGCTCGATCGCGCGGCGATTTGGATTAGGGACAATAACTCGGCATTTAAGTCAACCTAATCAAACGTAAAACGCGATCGCGCTGTCTTATCCGCGATTTCTTTAACAAGTCGGGGATTTGGGGATAATGATAAAATAAAAAAATTCCCAATCCACAAGCAAAAATCGACTCATTGATGTAAAGCTATGTCTGAAAGTTCCTTTGATAAAACTAATTTGGGGTGGCAATTAGGCCAGTCGCAACAGCGATTGCAGGAGTGGTGGGAACTAAAAACTGCCCAAAATATACCGAATGTTAAATTGCCATCTTGGTTTGATTCCCCCATCTTGGGGGCGATCGCTAAAGCCGTCTTTTGGTTAATTTTAGCATTGCTGGCAGTCTGGGCGAGTTGGCAGATTTGGCAACTGTCGCGTTTTTATATTCATAATTTCAAAAAGAGAAATCAAACAACTGATGGCAGTGCGAAACAAACAATGAAAGATTTGTCCGTAGCAGAGTGGTTGTTGCGATCGCAAAATTTGCAGCAACAAGGGAAATACCGCCAAGCTTGCCGCTGTCTTTACCTGGCGGCGTTGCAGCGGTTAAATGATGCGGGAACCGCGATTCACCAACCCAGCCGCACTGATGGCGAATATTTGCAATTAATCGAGCAATTACCCCAGCCAGCGCCTTACGAAACTTTGATAAAAATACATCAGCAACTATATTTTGGGAATAGGGAAGCTTCCGTCTCAACCTTTGAAGAGTGTCAGCAAGCTTATCAACAAATTAAGGATTAAGTAGGTAAGCGCAAAAAAAATAATAATATCCAATCGATAATTTTAGGGGCGGGTTTTACCAACAATAATTGCCAAAAACAGATAATCTCAAAAACCCGCACCCAATGGCAAATCGCCATCTAATTCTTTCAATATATAAGGGTTCAAGGTCGTACTCGAATAACCGGCGCAGCATCTAAGAGTACCACCTTGAAACGGTTCTATAAGAGCGAAGTAGCAAATGGGTTGAAAACGACGAAACTAGCACCTACCCCAGCAATACGATATTAGCGTTGGTGATATCGTTGTTCTCAATATCGGTATAGCCACCTTGCAGGCGAATCCCCTCTTGCCTGACATTGCTAACTTTGTTGCTGTCTCGCGTACTAGCCGAACGCAAGTCAGTAATTCGATCGATGACAATGCTCGCTGCTGTTAAGCTAGCGAAGATTTTACCCGCCTACCTCACTTTCTTGAAAAAAGCTGTAGTGAGGAATCAGACTGATAAAAAGCATTTAACTACTTGCGGGACATATTAGTAGAGCAAGGATTCCTCACCCTACTAACAGCCTTAAATCAGAGTAATTGAAGCGAATGCCGGATCGCCCAAGAAATTACCTCCGGCAAAGCCAAAAGTCACGTCCCCAGTCGTCAGCACAGAACTATTCTGAATCGTCAGACTAACGCTAGTTTGACCGGGACCAAAGCTAACCGTCCCTCCACTAATATTCCCACCAGATGGACTGAGAATGGTGTAGTCTGTGGGGTATATAAGTTCACCATCATCAACAATCAGATAGTCTACCGAAGCCGAAACCGCAGGATTACCGCCAGTCCGATTAATCGTAACAACTCCAGTACCACCCTCAAGAATAGCATCAGGAGTCGGACTGTAAAAGAACTTAACCGGAGGCACAGGAGTAGTATCAATAATCCTCAAAACTGCCAGTGACGGACTAGCCACACTGCCACCACTCAAGAACAAACCCACCGTTTCAGTATTCTCTATGAGATCGTCAGGTAAAGTTGGAACCGAAACTTGTGCGCTAGTTTGTCCGGCTGCAAAATTGACCGTTAGAAACACACTGGAGTAATCCACTTGAGAACCCGTAGACTTAGCACTACCGCCACCCGTGCTGAACGTAATCGTACTCGGTGCGATAAGGTTGCCACTGCGATTGATGGTAATCGCCGCAGCGCTGCCCTCGGGCACGCTGTAATTAGCCGCACCGAAGAAATAGCTTGAAACGGTCGTTGCCGCCGGAGTTACCGTTGTCCCAGTTGGCGTCGGAGTTACCGTTGTCCCAGTTGGCGTCGGAGTTACCGTTGTCCCAGTTGGCGGCACATCACTAATCGTCAAAATGGACGGATTACTGACATTGCCACCGAAGAGCACCAAATTCACCGTTTCCGCCGATTCCACATTCAAATCAGTCAAAGTCGGCACGGTGAAACTAGAGGTTGTTTGCCCCGCAGCAAAATTCAACACCCCCGTCGCCGAAGTGTAATCTCCAGCAGTGCCTGCTGAACTTGCGGAACCGTCAAAAGTACCGTAGCTAATGGTTGCAGCCCCCGTGCCACCGGTGCGAGTAACGTTAATCGTAGCCACGTTGCCTTCAGCCACCGTGTAATTTGGTTGGGCGAACTGGAAAAGACTTGGAGACGTCGGAGTCGGCGTCGGAGTTACCGTTGTCCCAGTTGACACCACATCATTAATCGTCAAAATGGACGGATTACTGACATTGCCACCGAAGAGCACCAAATTCACCGTTTCCGCCGATTCCACATTCAAATCAGTCAAAGTCGGCACGGTGAAACTAGAGGTTGTTTGCCCCGCAGCAAAATTCAACACCCCCGTCGCCGAAGTGTAATCTCCAGCAGTGCCTGCTGAACTTGCGGAACCGTCAAAAGTACCGTAGCTAATGGTTGCAGCCCCCGTGCCACCGGTGCGAGTAACGTTAATCGTAGCCACGTTGCCTTCAGCCACCGTGTAATTTGGTTGGGCGAACTGGAAAAGACTTGGAGATGTCGGAGTCGGCGTCGGAGTTGGCGTCGTCCCGGTTGGCGGCACATCATTAATCGTCAAAATTGACGGACTACTGCCGACATTGCCACCGAAGAGCACCAAATTCACCGTTTCCGGCGATTCCAATGTCAAATCACTCAAAGCCGTCACGGTGAAACTAGCGGTGGTTTGCCCCGCAGCAAAATTCAACACCCCCGCCGACGTTCCAGTGTAATCCGGTGCACTGCCTGTTGAACTTGCCGAACCGTCAAGAGTAGAGTAGTTAATCGATCCAGCCGCCGTGCCACCGGTGCGAGTAACGTTAATCGTCGCCACGCCGCCTTCAGCCACCGTGTAATTTGGTTGGGCGAACTGGAAGATACTTGGAGATGTCGGCGTCGGCGCCGGAGTTGTCCCCGGAGTTGGCGGCACATCATTAATCGTCAAAATTGACGGATTACTGGCGACATTGCCACCGAAGAGCACCAAATTCACCGTTTCCGCCGATTCCAAAATCGAATCACTCAAAGCCGTCACGGTGAAACTAGCGGTAGTTACCCCCGCAGCAAAATTCAACACCCCCGCCGCCGTAGTGTAATCCGCTGCTGTGCCTGCTGAACTTGCCGAACCGTCAACAGTAGCGTAGTTAATCGATGCAGCCGCCGTGCCACCGGTGCGAGTAACGTTAATCGTAACCGGGCCGCCTTCAGCCACTGTGTAATTTGGTTGGGCGAACTGGAAGATACTTGGAGTTGTCGCCGCCGGCGTCGGCGTCGGCGTCGGCGTCGGCGTCGCCACATCATTAATCGTCAAAATTGACGGACTACTGCCGACATTGCCACCGAAGAGCACCAAATTCACCGTTTCCGGCGATTCCAAAATCAAATCACTCAAAGCCGTCACGGTGAAACTAGCGGTTGTTTGCCCCGCAGCAAAATTCAACACCCCCGCCGACGTTCCAGTGTAATCCGGTGCAGTGCCTGCTGAACTTGCCGAACCGTCAAGAGTAGAGTAGTTAATTGATGCAGCCGCCGTGCCACCGGTGCGAGTAACGTTAATCGTCGCCACGCCGCCTTCAGCCACCGTGTAATTTGGTTGGGCGAACTGGAAGATACTTGGAGATGTCGGCGTCGGCGCCGGCGTCGGAGTTGGCGTCGGCGTCGGCGTCGGCGTCGGCGTCGGCGTCACATCAAGGCCTTGATATTGAATACTCCGCACTAGGTAGTCGGAACTATCGCTTTTGATGGAGGTGCTAGTGGCGTAGGCAGAGGTGGGGCTATCGTAGGCTTTGGCGGAGAACCGTAATTCGTCAAAAGCAACGCTAGTGGAATTTGCTTGTATCTGGAATGTGAAATTGCCATCGGCACTATCGCCAATGAAAGTCACTCCATCTGAAGACACACCGATCGCTTTTTGAGGGTTAGGAGGGGTGAGGCGAGCGATCGTAAAATTGCTGGCCGATACCTCCGTCCCATTATTAAAGAGTTTCAGCAAACCAACTTCATTGCCTTGATCGTTCACTGTAGAACTTGATTTGGGAAGTAATCCACTGAGGCCGATCGTGGCGCTAGTAATGTCTTTGTTATCTGCCCATTTCACCTTCAGCACCTGAGATTTATCGGTGTTGGGGTCATAGTTGATTTCCGCCCGAAGTTTATTGACATCGGTAAACCAACCAGGATAATCAGATGGGACACCAATACCACCGGGACCGCCGTAGCTCAACCAGCTTTTAGGGTTTTCGTTCGTTGCTAAGGTGAGGTTGCTGATGGCAGTAGGGTTGGTGTAGTTCGTTTCCGCGCCATCAAAAGCTATCCCAGACAGTTGGATGCCTTGATTCTGGGCGGCAGTAGGCCATTGTGTAATTAGGTCACTGACATTGCTGTAATTAGTGGTTGTACCCAAAGAACCAGTGAATAAAGTAGCCATAGCTTCTCCTTTGATGATGAGTAATTAAAGATTAGAAGTGACTGAAAACCAGAGGTTGGGCTTTCTTGTAGCGATCGGTCACTGCAAGAAAAATTTTCTCATACGTGTAGGTAAATCAAGTAAAAATGCTTGCCCCATAAGCATCTGAAGGTATTATTGCCCCCGATCGAATGTAGAGTGTAAATAATTACACCTACTTACACATATTTACATAGATAGGTCTAACTTTCATCATCAATAAGTTTTATCCGGAAAAATTGCGATCTTTTTTTCAGCCCTATAAAAAGCGGGTTTTCCACATCTGTAGAGGAGAGCTTAAATCCCACATTCCGGGTCCCCCAAGAGGCCGCGTTCACTGCTTCAGCGGACAAAAGTGAATCAGGAGAGACAAGAGTGAGTAAAAATACTCATGATTTTATATGTCTAAGCATAACCCAGTTGGGAATTTCTGAAAATTGAGGTTCGGGCGTAAGTTAAATCTGATTCCATTAAAAATGCGATCGCTAAAAAACCAAGTTTATTGGTGCTCCGTAATGTGATTGACGATCGCTAAAATATGTCAAATGGGTTCTACATGAGGAGTGAGTTGATTCATTCAAAATCCGCCCTCATGTTATATTTATTTGTACTTACTTACTTACTTACTTAACGAGCGATGAACTTGTCAAAGCGTAGGTTATGGTTGTTGGGAGCGATCGCCATTACTGTAATAATTATCATTACCCTGCTATTTGCTCCTGCTAACAACAAAGTCAACAGCGGTTCTACTTATAATAGAGCGCCGGACGGCTACGGAGCCTGGTATGCTTTTATGTCAAAACGGGGAACCGAGGTTCAGCGCTGGCAAAAACCTTTTGAAGACTTTGCTAAAAACCAAGATACAAAACCGCCCAGTACACTTTTACGTATTTATAGTAAATTGATACCAGAAGGTGTTTCTGAGACAGATAAAAAGTGGGTGGAACAGGGCAATACTTTGGTAAATTTGGGAGTTCGCGCCCCGGTGACATCAGCACCTTTTAGTAGCTTGCACCCAGCTTCAGCCGGGGAAATCAAGATTGACACCGGGCGGAGATACCCCAGCGACAAAAAACAAGTTTTAGACGATCAATTTGGGGCAATTGTTTGGAAAAAACCAGTGGGAAAGGGTACAGTTTATTTTGCCAGTACCTCCCATTTAGCTGCTAATGCTTATCAGGATTTTCCAGGTAATTATGAATTTTTAGCAGGGCTGGTTACTCAATTAGAAGGTGGAGAACAAGAAATAGAAGGGGCCCAGCAGGCTCTAGCAGTGAAATTAATCCAAAATTCAATCGACCCGCAAAGCCAGGGAACAAGTAAAATCCTCAATAAAGTCTGGGTAGACGAATACATTCACGGTTACAAAGATCCAGAAGTTATTGAACGGGAATACGAGGGGAATTTATTCACTTATTTAGCCAAAACTCCTCTATTGCCAGTTTTGATACAGGGTACAATTATTTTATTCGTTGCTATTTTTGCCGGGTGGAACAGGTTTGGACAGGCTGTAACTATATCAGCGCCGCAGGTTGACAACAGCGAAGCTTACATTCAAGCATTAGCGGGTGTTTTGCAAAAAGCAAACAGCACTGATTTTGCGGTAGAAATTATCGGAAAAGAAGAACAGTTACAACTGCAAAAAGCATTATTATTGGGACAGGGATCGCTGGAAAGTGAAACCCTAACAAATGCTTGGGTTGAGCAAACAGGGCGAAAAGCGACAGAATTGTCAGAACTTCTGCCCTCGCCATCTCATAAACGCCGAATCAGCGATTCAGATTTGCTAGCCTGGTTGGGTAAATGGCAGCAGATCCGTCAACATCTCCCCTCTGACAGGAAAAATCTCAAATGAGCGAAACAAACTCGATTTTTAAACGCCTCAGCCAAGCCCTCGACAAAATAGTTGTGGGTCAATCTTCCACAGTACAGCACTTGCTAGTGGCACTTTTGAGCGGCGGCCACGTAATTATTGAGGGAGTCCCTGGAACCGGGAAAACTCTACTTGTAAAAGCGATCGCCCAATTGATTCAAGCAGATTTTCGTCGCATTCAACTAACGCCGGATATTTTACCGTCGGATATATTGGGAACGAATATTTTTGATTTTGACAGCCACAGTTTTACCCTGAAAAAAGGGCCAGTGTTTACTGAAGTTTTGCTGGCGGATGAAATTAATCGCACGCCTCCGAAAACCCAGTCAGCGCTGCTAGAAGCAATGGAAGAACAGCAGGTAACGTTAGACGGTGAGACTTTAGCACTGCCAGAATTATTTTGGACGATCGCCACTCAAAATTCCCTAGAATTTGAAGGCACTTATCCGCTACCAGAAGCTCAGTTAGACCGATTTTTATTTAAACTGGTGGTTGACTATCCCGATGCAGCCGCCGAAAAGCAAATGTTGCTGAACGCAGAGGCAGGATTTCGCGCCAAACGCCTCGATTTAGCTAGGATCAAATCTTTAGCAACGGTAGAGCAAATAATTAGCGCCCGTCAAGCAGTACAAACAGTCAAAGTAGAAGAGAAAGTGCTCGATTACGTGCTCGCTTTGGTACACAATACGCGAAAACATCCCGATTTGGCATTGGGTGCTTCTCCGCGATCGGCAGTAGCTTGGTTGCAAAGCAGTAAAGCTCACGCTTGGCTAGTCGGCAGGGATTATACTACTCCTGATGATGTCAAGGCAATTGCACTGCCGCTTTTGCGTCACCGTCTGATTCTCAAACCAGAATCGCTGCTAGATGGGTTGCAAATTGATTCGGTAATTGCTTCGGTATTAAAACAAGTCGCTGTACCGAGGTAAACTGAAATATAACTATGACGATCGCAATCAAAATTCTGGATCGTAATGATTTAGATATTCTCAAGAATGTCGATCCAGATGTCTTTGACAACTCGATCGATATCCCACGTACTGAAGAATTTTTGACAGACTCGCGCCACCATCTGGCTGTTGCAATCGATGACGATCGAGTTGTCGGCTTTGTCTCAGCAGTTCATTATGTTCATCCCGACAAGGCACGTCCGGAACTGTGGATTAACGAGGTTAGCGTAGCAGAAACTCATCGTCGGCAAGGTTTGGGGAAGCGTTTGATGAATGCAGTATTTGAGGTCGCTCGTGAGTTGGGTTGTACAGAAGCTTGGGTGCTTACCGATCGCGAAAATACAGCAGCGATGAATCTGTATTCGGCTGTTGGTAATCCAGAAACACCGAGCGATTGTGTTATGTTTACGTTTCGTTTGGAGGAATCGAATTCATGACAAAAAATCTTTATTACGCAAGTATTGTAGGAATTGAGCTCAAAAATACCACACCAGAAGTATGAAGAAGTCTCTAAACGAAGTCAAGAAGCTTGAAGACCTTCCAAACATTGGGAAATCAATTAGTGAGGATTTGCGAAGCATTGGTATTGAGCAACCAGATCAACTTAAAACGCGATCGCCATTAGAAGTCTTTCACGAACTTGCTAATGTCATGGGACATCGCCACGATCCATGTGTACTTGACGCTCTCATTTCTGTCAAAAGATTCCTCAATGGCGAACCAGCTAAGCCTTGGTGGAGTTATACAGGTGAACGACGTAAGCTACTTGCAAATCATCTAAAGGGAGAAAGCAAATGAAATTTGGATATACAATTATTTACGTTGCTGACGTACTAAGTTCATTGACTTTTTTTGAAATGGCTTTTGGGTTCAAAAAGAAGTTCATTGATGAATCAGGAGATTATGGTGAACTTGACACTGGGGAAACAACTTTATCTTTTGCTACACATTCTCTAGGCGCGTCAAATTTCCCAAATGGTTATATTTCGGCTGCTTCATCGGATAAACCTTTGGATGTTGAAATAGCATTTACCACTGATTCAGTAGAAATGGCATATCAACAAGCGATCGCAGCAGGTGCATTAGAGTTAAAAGCACCTCTCAAAAAACCTTGGGGTCAGATTGTTTCTTATGTTAGATGTCCAGACGCAACTCTCGTTGAATTGTGTACACCAGTATCTTAATCAGAAATTGTAATGATTCCTGCTATTCGCCTTTATTTTCTGTTAGCGATCGCCATTCCGATCGCCCTTTTGCTCGCTATGCTGGTAAATCAGCAGACAAGTATTATCGGCACTTTGCTATTTGACTGTTTAATTGTAGGTCTAGCCATTACCGACGCACTGCGCGTAAAATCTCATCGGGTGCAAGTGACGCGCCATCCGTTGCACAGACTTTCGATTGGGCGAGACAATCCGGTTGTACTGTCAGTGCGATCCTCTCCGAGGGCTGCGCTAACGGCAAATCAAACAGCTAAAATTCGCCTGCGCGACTCCTATCCGCTAGAGTTTGATGTCTCTCAACCGATGCTGGAAGCAGACCTCAATCCTAACAGCGATGAGGAATTAACTTATACGATCCGCCCGTCAAATCGCGGAGAATGTAAGTGGGGAGACATTCAAGTGCGGCAGTTGGGAAACTGGGGTTTAGCATGGAACGACTGGAAAATACCTGCTAGCGAACAAGTTGTCGTTTATCCCGATTTAGTGATGTTGAAAGAACTCTCTATTCGGCTAACATTGGAAAATAGCGGCACAATGCGGCGGTTACAAAAACTCGGCATGGGAACTGAATTTGCCGAACTGCGGGAATATGGTATTGGTGACGATCCTCGCTTGATTGATTGGAAAGCTACTGCGAGGCGATCGCGCCCTTTAATCAGAGTTTTAGAACCAGAAAAAGAGCAAACTTTGATTATTTTACTCGACAGGGGACGGCTGATGACCGCGCGAGTGCAGGGTTTGAAGCGCTTTGACTGGGGAGTGAATGCAGCGCTGTCTTTAGCCTTGGCTGGACTAAATCGGGGCGATCGCGTGGGAGTCGGCGTGTTCGATCGGGAAATCACGACTTGGATACCCCCGGAACGCGGTCAACATCAACACTCTAAATTAATTGAACGCCTGGCGCCAATTCAGCCAGTTTTGTTAGAACCAGACTATGTTGGTGCTGTAACTAAATTAGTAAGTCAACAAACTCGCCGTGCATTAGTTGTGCTAATTACTGATTTAGTAGATGTCACAGCTTCTACGGAAATGCTTTCGGCATTAGCGCGTTTAACACCTCGTTATTTGCCTTTTTGCGTAACCTTGCGCGACCCTCTAGTTGACCAAATCGCTCACACTTCCACCGTGGAAATCACACCTGCTTATAATCGTGCTGTCGCTTTAGATTTACTAGCACAGCGTCAGGTAGCTTTTGCACAGTTGAAACAAAAAGGGGTTTTGGTTTTGGATGCACCAGCCAATCAAATTAGCGAGCAATTAGTTAACAGATATCTGCAACTTAAGTCGCGGAATCAGCTTTAATTTTCTCAGCTTCCGCAGCATTAGCAAAGTAAGGTAAAGGCCCTTTGAGAACAGACCAGTTTTTATAGATGAAACCGATTACCCAAGGGGCTGACAAAGCAAAAAATAAGACACCTAGCTGTATTTGCGATCGAAATATCTCTAAAGTGCTTCGTGTTGGATTGTCAAAAAATATTGGATATGACAAATCCCAAATTGTAAAACAAAGACTTCTGATTAGGAAAAAAATTATTAGTACAAGTAAGCTGCGGGTTTTTACATATAAAATTGCGAAGATTAAGGTCAAAATAATCATCGCTATAAAATTATTATATACCAAAGTTCCCCACAGCAGACACATAGCTATTATTGCTGTAATATTTCCCCATTTGCCAGCCCATCTGTGTAGCAGAATACTGATAAATAAAGACGCATTAACTAGGGGAGATATTACATAAGCATAGATGGGGAAAATTAAGTAGTAAAGCGCTGGCGAAAAGGATTTTGAAGCTGTGATTAAAATCCCGGTATTTCTATTATCAGTCAGTATTTTTTCTACAAAGGAAGGTACAATAAAAGACAAAGGATAATAAAATATTCGGAAGACGCCTACTCCAAAAACCACGCTAGCGATCGCCAGACATACTAATGGCAACCATTGGTAGCGATCGGGAACTTTCCCAACCAGATATTTAATTTCAATTCCCGCTAGCCTGCATTGTCGCCACACCAAAGCTAGTAACAAAATCATTAAATAAGTTTCAGCTATTTTATCAACAAATGGATCTAAGGGTGTTTTACCATCGAACGGTATCCCCCGTGTATAGCCAATCATTCCCATTTGAAAGTAAATGCCTATACCCAATAAGAAGTACCATCCAAATATATGCCGAACCTTGATGAGAAAAAAAGGATTGTCTTCGGGAGAGCTGATGTTAGTAAGAGTCATGATTTTAATTAATTACTGGACTTGATATGGCTAGGTAAGATGCGTCTTAGTCCGCTAGGAGTGGACTTCGTTTGTGTAACGATTTCAAGCTCAGAATTATCTAGGAACTTCAGCCGATCGCCTTTTACTGCAATACATCACCAACAGCGCAAACAACCCGATCCCTGCCAAATACTTCAACGGATCGGGAATTGCCGGATTTGGCGAGAAAAAACCCTCGATCGTACCAGCAATTACCAACATCGGCACAATTCCAAATACCAATTGTGCAGCTTGAGTACCGTAAAATTTCATAGCATCAGCACGACGATATTTGCCAGGAAAAAAGATGGCGCGGGCGATGATTAAACCAGCGCCGCCAGCTAAAAAAATCGCCGGCAATTCCAGGGAACCGTGAGGAAATACAAAGGCCCAAAAAGGGTAAGCTAAATTGTGCTGAGCTACTAAACTGGCGATCGCGCCGATGCTCACTCCATTAAATGCCATAATATAAACAGTGTAAAGACCGAAAACAATCCCTCCCCCAACAGCCGCAAAACATACGGATAGATTGTTAGTCATAATACCGCTAGAAGCTAAAGGTTCGATTCCCACAATTGAACCCATCCACAATTTCCCGTCATCGCGTACCGTTTTAATCAAATGTCCAGGAACTACTAGGGACAAAAACGCCGGATCTTGCCAAGCAAACCACCAAGCAATCAACGCCATTACTAAAAAAATACCCGTCGCAGTCGCCGTATAACCAAACGTCTGCTGTACCGTAGCCGGAAAACCCCAGCGGCAAAACTCCACTACAGCTTCCCAATCTTGGCGGCGCGAACCTTGGTAAATTTGGGTGTAGCCGCGAGAAGTTAACCTTTGTAAATCTTGTAACAAAATATTACCGACTTCATTTGTCTTCGCCCTAGCCAAATCCGCCGAAACAGAACGGTACAAACTCGCTAATTCCCTGATTTCAGACGCAGGGAGGGACTTTAGCCCCTTTTTTTCTACTTGCTGTAAAAGAGTGTCCAACCGTTTCCAGTTGGGTTCCCGCCGCGCGATCCAACGTTTAATATTCATAAAGTTTTGACTAAGTTATATTAGATATAGCTTAAGATAGTTGTAAATTTTCCGCCTCACAGAATTATACCCATCCAGTCATGCCTAAACAAAATCTTAGTTCTTCTGGACAAACAGGCCCCTTGAGCGTCGGTAATGTTGTTAGTGCTAGTTTACGGATTTACCGCGACCATTTTAAGCCATATTTTGGTTTGGCATTCGTAGCTTATCTGTGGTTGTTAGTTCCGATTTACGGTTGGGCTAAATTTTCTGCGATTTCAGCGCTCATTTCTCGTCTGGCTTTCGGTGAAGTTAGGGAAAAGCCAGAGACTGTCAGTGATGCTCGCCGTGAAGTGAATCCTCGGATGTGGAGTTTTTTCTGGGCGGGTATATTGACCTTTCTGATTTACATTGGGGTATACGTGGCAGGTACGATCGCTATGGCAATATTGGCAGTGGGGGCTGCTGCTATTTTTGGGCAAAATTACGTAATTGTTGGAGCTTTTGTGGTAGTTGCGGTCATTGCTTTCTTAATTATCTATATCCGACTTCTCTCTCGCTTGCTGATTGTTGAGTTGCCGCTGGCGATGGAGGACAATCTGAATGCTAGTTCAGCAATCAGTCGCAGTTGGCAGTTAACTAAGGGGTCGGTCGGACGCATTCAGTGGATAGTTTTTGTGGGCTTTTTGGTTTCACTCCCTATCACGATTGTTGTGCAGATCCTTACGGTGATCGTTCAACTTGTTTTAACTCCACTTTTGGGCGCAGAAACGGGTCTATTTTACTTAGTTTATTATCTTCTAATTTTGCCCTTGAGCTTTGGCAGCGGTGCGCTTGTGACTCCTTTTTGGCAGGCTATGAAAGCCATTATCTACTACGACATCCGCAGCCGTAAAGAAGGTTTTGGTTTGAAAATGCGCGATCGCTAATTCAGCCTCAGTCCCAACATAAAATTTGCTCAAATTTATGCGACTTTTTAATCGATTCACTCTCCACACTCCCGAAAGTGTAGAACTCGAATTTACCTTAGCGGGAATTGGCAACCGAGCATACGCATTGCTGATAGACTATATCATTTTGGGTTTAATCATAGTAGTGTTTCTATTAGGTGCGCTGATATTTAATTCAGTGTTGCTTGAGACGATCGCAAAGTTGCTAGGAAGTACCAATCGCTTAGAAATCTGGTTGATAGCAGTTCAGGCATTAATTGGTTTTTTCATTTATGTAGGTTACTTTGTATTTTATGAAACGGTGTGGTCTGGTCAAACACCAGGCAAGCGTTATGTCAAAATTCGAGTAATTCGGGATGATGGCCGTCCAGTCAGGCTTCCGCAATCAACACTACGGGCTTTGCTGCGACCTTTTGACGACTTATTTTTTATAGGTGTATTTTTCATAGTTTTAAACCAGCGGGAAAAACGTTTAGGAGATTTGGTAGGAGGCACCATGGTAATTCAAGAAGAACAACCTCTGACAACTGCTGCATTTGCATTGAAAGTATCAACATCGGCTCAATCCCTAGCAAATAAACTGCTGATCGAGGCCGATATTTCCCGCTTGCTGCCCGAAGATTTTGCTGTAATTCGAGAGTATTTGCAGCGCCGCGAAGCTATGATACCAAATGCCCGAAATGAAGTGAGCAAACAACTGGCGAGCCAGGTGAAACAAATCATTGCTTTGGACAAACTGCCGATGAAACTTGATGCTGATGTTTTTTTAGAGGCTGTATACCAAGCTTATCAGCAGCAAGCGGACAATTAATATCCAGTCCGGTTAATTACTTATAAATCCACGGGCATAGGGAATTGGGCATTAATCTGACTAAAGCAGGAATTATGCACTTACCCTCCTATGATCTGTCAGGGGCAACTCTACAATAAACTCACTTCCTTCGCCAACCTGACTGACGCAACTGATCTTGCCGCCGTGAGCTTGAACAATTACCTGATAGCACACTGAAAGTCCTAAACCAGTACCTTTACCGACAGGTTTAGTAGTAAAAAAGGGGTCAAAAATCTTGTCTTGAATTTCGGCAGGAATGCCAGTTCCTGTGTCGCGGACAGAAATTGTTACCCAGTCCGGCTCGCTTTGCCAACTGCGGATGGTTAATTCCCCCGGCTTTCTAGTTGACTGGAGCGCATCTAAAGCATTGTCAATCAAATTATAAAATACTTGGTTGATTTGACTGGCATCACATTTTACTAGCGGCAAACTACCGTATTGTTTGTCGATTTTGATATTTGTTTTTAGTTTATTTTGCAGCATCAAGAAACTGCTTTCTAAACCTTCATTCAAGTCTACTGGTTGTAATTCAGCGTGGTCTAAGCGAGAAAAATTTCTCAGCGTCATCACGATCGATCGAATCCGTCCGCTGCCTTCCCGCATCGACTTGAGCAGTTTGCCAAAGTCTTCTCGAATGTAATCGAGTTCGAGTTCTTCATTGATTCTGACAATTGCTGCCGCTGCTTCTGGACAGGCATTCCCGGCCAGTTCTAGAGCTTCGTCCAAGACTTTGAAATATTCTTGAGCGTGAAACAAGTTAGCGTGGATGAAATTATTGGCGTTGTTAATTTCGTGAGCAATTCCCGCTACCATTTGCCCCAAACCAGACATTTTTTCGCTCTGAATCAATTGCTGCTGCGTCGATCGCAATTCTTGGAACGCTGCTTGCAATTGCTGGGTTTGAGCTTGAGATTTGACCGCAGCTTCTCGGACTTTACTATAAAGTTCTGCTTGCTGAATGGCGATCGCCATTTGGTCTGCTAGCTGCGACAGCAACTCCATTTCTTGCCGCTGCCAGTTGCGGGTATCCCCGCACTCGTGAGCGATCAGCAAACCCCACAGTTTACCGGGAAATTTTAAATTACAACTTCCGGCTATAGGAAGTGAATTTTCTTCGCTTCGGGAGGTAACAATCGGCACGATCAGATTAGCTTTTACCTGCAAACTGTCTAAGAAATCAACGTGGCAAGGCTCTAAACCGGCATTAAAAATATCATTAATTGCTTTGACTCGCCCTTGCTGGTAAAGATCGGCGTAATCTCCCCTAAAACACTTATCGGCCCCCATATCTCCTAAAATTGAAGGCCAAGGAACCGTCATGTTTTCAACGACAACTTTTCCCTGCCAGTTGTCTTGAAACTGGTAGATAATTACTCGATCGCACTGCAACAGTTGGCGGACTTCCCTCACCGCTGTTTCCAGGATAGTTCCCAGATCTAGGGTACTGCGAATTTGGTTGCCGATCAGCCGCAGCAGCGATTCTCGTTCGGCTTGGCGACGGGTGTTGCTATAGAGTTTGGCTTGATTGATCGCGATCGCCAATTGCGATCCTACCCCTTCTAAAAGCTGCCGTTCCCAATCAGTCCATTCCCGTTCGCGATCGCACTGATGCAAGCCAATTATGCCGTTCACTTCACCTTGATAGCGAGTAGCTACTGCCAGCATGGACTTAATCTCCAAAGCTTCGGCAATCTTTCGGGTTTGTTCGTTCAATCCCGGAAAATCCAGAAACTTCGTCAGAGCTAGCGACTCTTGCTGAGACACCACTGCAGCCAAGTGCGGGTTATCAGTCATCGGTACTTTCATGCCCAGTTGGATCGGATAGTCTCCGGCGTTGTACTCTCCGCGCGTGACTAAAGTTTTTTCTGTATTTGATTCTTTGACTAAAATGCTCACGCGGCTGCACTGTAGCACTTGTCCCAGCAATCTGCAGGCAGATGTCAAAATTTCTTCTATGTCAAGTGTACTGCGAATTTCGTTATTAATTTGGTTCAGCAAGTTTGATAACTGAACTTGCTGCTGCATCTGCACGATCAGGGCTTTTTGTTTGTCTACTTCCGGCAGCGAAAGACTTTCTTCCTGCCTCCACTTTTCAGGTTCAGGCAACCGCGAAGTTAATCTCGGCGAGGGGTTTTCGTGTTCTTGTATTTTTAAAGACATATTTACTCAGCATTGGTACAGTATTTTGATTGAGCCTGGTTTTTTAGACCTGTGCTTACCCCGCCAAGATCCCGATCGTAGCTACCAGGATTTTTGGAACATCTTAAGACATTATAAAGGATGCAGCCAGAGCATAGCAATTATTTGCTTTACAAATATTTATAAATACTAATTATGCGCTCGGCAGCCGACAATACTAATTAGGCGCGCGCCCTTGAACTGCGTCAGATGTCAATTAGACTTAACCCGCAGGTTAAACTAAGAAAATTCATCTAAAATCTATCTTTAGTTCAATGTTTGCGCGCGATCGCTCACCATGGAAAACTCAATTCCCGACAATTTTCGCCCGGCAGCAAGCACCGACAACCTTACATCTGGATTGACAGGTAAAGGCCAGATTAAAATAGCTTTGGCGATCGGCAATTCGCGACTGCACTGGGGATTATTTGCGGGCAAAACCCTGGAAAAAACATGGGATACAGAGCATCTCAAAGCTGATGCTGTTTCTCGGCTCTCCGAGACCGAAAAAGCCGAATATTTGGTGCAAACAGTAATGAGGTCGATCGAGGAAATATCTTCTCAAAATCTCCTTTGTCTTCCTGCTACTCCCGCTTGTTCTAGTCCTCACACACTTTCTTTGGTTCCCCTGCCTCTAGTTTTAGCCTCAGTTGTTCCCCAACAAACAGCAATTTGGCAGAGTTATCCTGATGTCCGAATTATTACTTTAGACCAGTTGCCGATCGGGGGACTCTATCCTACCCTAGGAATTGACAGAGCTTTGGCTGTACTGGGTGCTGGCAACCAATTGGGTTGGCCAGTTTTACTTATAGATGCTGGTACAGCTTTAACATTTACTGGGGCTGATGTCAATAGGTATTTAGTTGGGGGCGCAATCTTACCGGGTTTGGGTTTGCAGTTATCGTCGCTAAGTAAAAAAACCGCTGCATTACCCTTAGTCAGCTTACCAGAAAATCTGCCGCACCGCTGGGCTACAGATACTGCTGGGGCAGTTCAAAGCGGAGTTGTGTATGCGACGGTGGCAGGAGTTAGGGATTTTATTGAAGATTGGCGGTGTTTGTTTCCTAATAGCAAATTTGCACTCGCGGGGGGCGATCGCGCTATGCTTTTAAAATACCTCACCGCAGCTTTTCCCGATACAGCCGCACCCTTAATTGACGCACCAGAGGCTATTTTTTGGGGAATTAGCCTGTTAACTGTTGACTGTTGACTGTTGACTGTTGACTGTTGTCATTTTATCAATGACCAATGACCAATGACCAATGACCAATTCCCAATTCCCAATTCCCAATTCACTTAGCAAACTCGCGAATATATTTAGCAACAACATCCGGGACTTCCTGCGGCAAATTGCTTTCCCCCGCACTGACCAATTGCAGTTCGGCATTAGGAGCCAGAGCAGCATAGGATTGACACACAGACGAAGCTGCGGGGGTATCTTCAGAACCGTGCAACAGCAAAACAGGCGCTTTCAGCAAAGGCAAATTCTCATCAACTAACTCCGCTGTAATTTCAGCCCGCCGCCGCCGGAACAGCAACTGCACGGCAACAGGGGACTGCATCAACTGCTGTCTGAAATTTAGCAATCCGTCAATCTTTTTTTTGCTACCCAGCAACTTAGCAATTGGATAGATGGATCGCAGCAACCAGAAAGCGAGCGGAGGTTTGCCGATCAGCCAGCTAGCCGTCTGCCACCGCCCCCGCCGGTTGCCAACCTTGACGCCTTCTGGGGCCAACAACACCAAACCCTGAACTCGATCGGGATATTTGATAGCATAGCTGGTGGCCACCCAGCCGCCCACAGAGTGAGCTATTAAATAAACCTGTCGCAACTTCAAAGTATCGAGGTATTGGGCGAGACATTCTACTTCCAAGTCGATCGAGTAATGAATTTTCGGACGTTCCGAGTCGCCAAACCCCAGCAAATCCGGTGCGAAGCATTGGTAGTAGGGACTCAAATGTTCGATCGTCCTCAGCCACTGACTGCTGTCCTGCCAAGAACCGTGCAAAAATACTAAATTCTGGCCTTGACCGACTTCGTGCCAGAAGATTTGCCCTACAGAGAGTTTTACCCGAGAATTGCGTAGCGGTGAGTACATCCGGTTAAATATTTAGTAATAAAAAGATGATTAATTTAATGTTCAGAGATGGTGAATAAAAGTAGGAAAACAGTGAAAATTAATTTCACAGTCATAACAGAAAACTTTTGACGGCGAGGTAATTTCCGACTTTTCTCAAATTTGGATGCCCCGCCGGTTTACGCCAAAGTTGTCAGGCCTTGAAAATAGTCCTGTAAGTGTTGGTCGTTATCGTGGCTGAGCTGGCCCTCCGGCAGCGATCCGGGCAAAAAAGCCTCAACTTCGCTGACTTCAAGCGTATCCTGAACTTGCATCTTTCCCTCTACCTCTGCTGCCACCACGATACAAATCGAGTGCAGGCGAGGGTCTCGATCGGCAGCCGAATAAACACCCACCAAGCGGCGGATTTTGACTAAATCGAGTCCTGTTTCCTCTGCTAATTCCCGCCGCACAGTTGTCGGAATATCCTCTCCCCAATCCACCATACCTCCCGGCAGTGCCCAGCGACCGTTGTCGCGGCGGCGAATTAACACAATTCGCCCGTCAGGCAATACCGGAATCACCGCAGTACCAGTGACGGGATGTCGAAAAATCAGTCCCAGCACAGTTTGTACAATTTGCCACAATCGACGCATAAACTCAAAAGCTTGTTTAGGGGAAAGTAATTTCAGGTTTCTTAGCTGGCAGCTCAAAAGTCTTAATTTTTAATTTTTCATTCAGGCGAGAGGTCTGGCAAGTCTGCTAATATCTCGGCTGCGTGAAATTCTGGTTTGACTTTCCGATAAACCTTTTCAATCCTACCATCAGGGTCGATCGCGAAGGTCGATCGAGTGATTCCCATAAATTCTTTTCCCATAAACTTTTTGAGTCCGTAACAGCCGTAGGCGGTGGCAACTTCGGCGTTTGAGTCGCACAGCAAGGGAAAAGGCAGTTGATATTTAGCTGCAAACTTGGCGTGGGATCCGGCCCCGTCTGTGCTGACGCCGAGGACTGCAATATTGCGCGACTCGTAGTCTGAGTAAATGTCGCGAAAGCCGCAAGCTTCTTTGGTACAGCCTGGGGTATTGTCCCGAGGGTAAAAGTAAAGTACAACACGCCGCCCTCGAAAATCTGCAAGGCTGACGAAATTGCCTTGCGCGTCGGGCAGGCTGAAGACAGGAGCTACGTCACCGGGATTGATAGTCATTTGTCGTATTTTTGTCAATAGTTTATAGAAATCTTCTGGAAGATCGAAAACATTGCGTCCCATCGGGCCCGGATTCCCAGCGACTTTAATCCCCGTGTTCTTTTTTCTGGGTCTTGTACCGGGTGTGCTATGATCGTCATCGGTCTAAAATTGAGTATAACTAGACAACGTAAAAACTTAACTGGATTAGTTGAGTGCGTAGTCACACCTAACGGTGTTGCGGTTTAGGAAAGCTAAATTTGAACAAAACCTAACTACATAAAGAGAACTGATCGAGTACGGTAGGACATACCGGAATTTACGCTTGGGGAGAAAACACCTCTACTGAGGCTGGAGAAATCCAGTCGCAAGCAAGTGAGTTCGCTGAACCAAGAATCTCAGTCACCAAGAGTGCACAGAGTGTCAACCTTAAGAATCCCTGGGCGTGAAAGCCCGGGGACTGTCAATGTTTATTAGTGAGGTCAGAATGGCTAAGCGCCGCAATCTCAAGAAAGAGAAGGCACAACGAAATCAAGCATACGCTCGCAAGTTTCGCAAGCGGAGAAATCAGGATATGTTCTCCAACAAGAGAAGGCGATTTGACGGCGGCAACGGCGGCGGCATGGGCGCCATGAGCGGTGGCGGCAGAGACAAAGATATGGCTGCTGCTGAAGATTAATTGCTGAGGCTATCTGCCGAACTTAGAACCAGAGTGGAAGACACGATCGTTCTAAGGAGAGATAGCCACCCGGAATTTGTCCAATAATTCAACGATGTTTAGGCGATCCGATCGCGCGCAGCGATAAGTGATTTTCTCACTTGTTCAAACCCGGTACCGCCGTAACTATTGCGAGCCGCCACTACTTGCTGAGGTGCGATCGCGCTGTAAATGTCTGTCTCAAAGGCTGGGTGCAAGTCTTTCCACTCCTCAAGTGTCAAATCTTTGAGGAGTTTGCCCCCCGAAAGGCAAGTTTTGACGACTTTGCCGACAAGGTTGTAAGCTTCGCGGAAGGGAACTCCTTTGGCGGCCAAGTAGTCGGCTACGTCTGTAGCGTTAGAAAAGTCTTCCGTAACAGCAGCAGCGAGACGATCGCCGTTAAACGCGATTCCTTCCCGCAGCAAAATCGTCATTGCTTGCAAGCAACCTTGTACCGTTTTGACGGTATCAAACAAAGCTTCTTTATCTTCTTGCAAATCTTTGTTGTAGGCCAAAGGAAGTCCCTTCACTACTACGAGCAAGGCTTGCAAGTTACCGAACACCCGCCCCGCTTTGCCCCGCACCAACTCCGGCACGTCGGGGTTTTTTTTCTGGGGCATGATGCTAGAACCCGTAGCGCAGCTATCTTTGAGCGTAATAAATCCAAATTCGTGAGAAGACCACAAAATCATTTCTTCTGACAAGCGGCTCAGGTGTACCAGAATCAAGCTGGCGGCAGCGAGAAATTCTATGGCAAAATCTCGATCGCTCACTCCATCTAAGCTATTAGCATAAACATTGTCAAAATGCAATAGTTCTGCCGTATAATGTCGGTCAATTGGGAAAGTCGTCCCCGCCAGCGCGCCACAACCCAAAGGCGAAACATTCACGCGCTTGCAGATATCGCCGAGACGTTCCCAATCGCGATCGGTCATTTCAAAATAAGCTAACAGGTAATGAGCCAAACTGATCGGCTGAGCGCGCTGCAAATGAGTGTAACCGGGAATTAAAGTTTCCACGTTACGATCGGCAATGTCTAGCAAAACCCCTTGAAATTCCCGTAATTGCTCGCGAATTTCTGCGATGCGATCGCGCAAATACAAGCGAGTGTCGGTGCCGGCTTGGTCGTTGCGCGATCGGGCCGTGTGCAACTTTTTCCCCGCATCCCCTACGATATCAGTCAGCCGCTTCTCTACTGCGAAGTGAACGTCTTCTGCATCAACTCCCGGAACAAAAAGTCCTTGGCGGTATTCGCGGCGGATCTGTTCCAAACCATTGACTAACTGTTCCCCTTCTGCTGCGGAAATAATCCCCGTTTTTGCCAGCATTTTAGCGTGAGCGACAGAACCAGTCAAGTCATACTCAATCAATTCAATATCGAAGCCAATACTAGCATTGAATCGGGCGATCGCCGGGTGCAGCGCCGATTCAAATCTTTGACTCCAAGTTTTTTGTTGTGTTGTCATTGCTCAAGCTAAAACTAGATTATATCTCTCTTGCAGAAGTCTATAAAAACCGATTTTTAGCAAAGACTTTAGTCCTTCCTCCGGTTTGTAGTCAGGACTTTAGTCCTCCCTTCCCAATTCGGCCAGACAAAACTCAAGTCCTGACTACAAACTTTTTATACATCTTTTGACCAGAAAAAACTGAAGTCTGGACTACAAAATTGGGAAACTTTTGCTGCATCATAAAGAAGTGAAGTTTTGGCTACAAACTTTTTAAATCTTACATCCCTTCCGATAGCTTCTTCGACAATAACTCTAACGAAAAATCCCTTTAAAGAACCAGCCCACAAAAATACCTATAAAAAAAGCTCCTATTTGACCAGTCGAAACAAAATTTTTCCAAGCTTTCTGGAAATTCGTAAAAATTTCGTAACTTTGAGCCAAAACCACCGTCGAACTCAAATGAGATTTCAAAACTAACACGTGAGCGACATCGTTCCAATTAATCGAACTGGTTAATCCAGCAGTAATTTCCGGGATTAAATTAACTATCATGGTGATTTTCTCCTGCTAAAGCTGTTACCCTAAGTACAACCAGTGTCATGTCATCTTCGTTGCGATTGCCGATGCCGATAAACTGGTGAACCCGATCGAACAAATAATCCAAAATTTCTTCAGACTGCTGATAATTTTGACAGGCCCACTGAAAAGCCGAGGTCAAGTTATCCTCATCAAAGCGATCGCCCCTTTGATTAGCAGCATCGGTAAATCCGTCTGTGTAATAAATAATAGTATCTCCTGGCTGCAATTGCACTTGAGCTTCTTGGTAATGCGAATCAGCATCCAGGCCAATTAACATTCCCTCCAAAGTATCGAGCTGAAGAATCGTATTAGTTGCAGCTTGCCACAGCAAAGGCGGGTGGTGAGCTGCATTGCTGTAAGACAAAACGCGAGTTTTCGGGTCATACTCCGAATAAAACAGAGTCACAAAACGGTGGGAATTTTCCAAATCCGCGTGCATAACCCGGTTTAAATGTTGCAAAATTCTCGACGGCGAGTGGCGGTTCAAAACCTCCGCCCGCAGCATACCCCGTGTCATAGTCATCAACAGGCCAGCAGGTACTCCTTTGCCCATCACGTCGCCGATCACAATGCTCCAGCGGCCTTTGTCGATTTTGGACTTGAGATTTTTAATTAGGGATGGGGGGTTTTCCCCCTCATTCTCCTTGCCGATCGGGTCATAGTCAGCGGGAATAAAATCATAATAATCTCCGCCGACTCTGCTAGCAGTTTGGCAGCGGGCGGCCACGTCAACACCGGGAATTTTCGGACAACTGCGGGGTTGCAGTCGCAATTGAATTTCCGCCCCGATTTCTAACTCTCTGTCTAAGCGTTCTTTTTCAGCCAACTTAACAGTAAGTTCGTCTTTGCATATTGCTACCGCGGTTTGATCCGCCACCAACCGAACTAATTTCTGTCTGCTGGGAGTCCAGAGATATTGCGGATCACTGCTAAAAACATAAAGGCGTCCGCGTTCCAAATTGTTGACTAAAATTGGCGCACCAAACAAATGAACGTCCGGGCCCAAATAACGGCCCACTTGCAAGTCGAGACTAGAGGTTTGCCCAGAGGTTGCAGAAAAAGATTCAGCACCACTACCGTTAGCACCTGCTGTCGCTTGCCTGGTGGCTATTTCCAGCGCTTTTCGCATATCTTGGCACTGTCGTCCTTCGTGACAGTGCAACTGCTGGAATCTGACTTGACCGTTAGGTTTGAACAGTACCAAAGCTCCGCCGTCGGCATCGGTAACGCGAGTCGCCACCAAAGGCACCAACTCCAAAAATTGGTTGAGATTGTTAAAACTGCGCAGGGCAAATCCCAGCGAACCCAACATATCTTGAACGTTGTGCTGGTATCGGTGCAAGCGCGCCACCAGTTCTTTGAGGGCAAATACTGGCGTCGCGTCGGTAGAATTGCGACCCGGAGGGCGGTCAGCAGGTTGAGGTGAAGAGCGAGGCAAAGGCACAGCAGTCATTTTAGATTTGTGATTTTCGATCTTAGAAGGAGGAGGAATGATTGAGGACTTACGCGCCACTTGAACAAAACCCGGTTTTTTTTCGAGCAAGTAGTTTGGGTTGAGCAGGTAGGTTGGGCAGTAGGGGAAGTTTACCCAACAGCATCAATTTTAGATTTGAGATTTTCAATTAAAAAATTGGAGATTTTTGCTAGCATCTCAAATATCAAATCGCCAATTCTTTAATCGGTTGTTCGATGTCGATCGCGCGCTTCGATCCCAACAAAACAATAACAGGGCGAAGGTATTGTTTCTAGATATTTAGTTTTTTACTCGCCACCCGGTGGCGATCGGCGCAAGTCCTGCGATGCTAGTTTCAGGTTAAGGATTTGAGATTTTGAACCTCTGTATCCGCCTCCAAAAATCGGGACGGCTACAGATACCTCATCAATCTAAAATCTAAAATCTAAAATCTAAAATCGAGTAGGGCTTCGACAAATTCGTAACTAGAAAACGGGCGCAAGTCTTCGATGCTTTCCCCGACTCCAATAAAGCGGATTGGCAGACCGAGCTGCTGCACTACTGCTAGGGCAACACCACCTTTAGCAGAACCGTCGAGTTTTGTCAATACTACTCCGCTTAATTTTGCAGATTCTGCGAATACTTCTGCCTGTCGCAAACCATTTTGACCCAGTGTTGCATCCAAGACCAGTAGAGATTCTACGGTAGCGTCTGGGGCTTTTTTATCTACAATGCGACGGATTTTACTTAATTCGTCCATCAGATTTTTTTTGTTTTGCAGGCGGCCTGCGGTGTCTACGATCAGCAGTTCTGTGCCTCGGGCGCTGGCGGCGGCGATCGCATCAAACACGACAGCAGCCGGATCGGTATTTTTCCCTGGGTTGGCAATAATTTCGACCCCGCTGCGGGAACCCCAAACTTTCACTTGTTCGACGGCGGCGGCGCGGAAAGTGTCGGCGGCGGCAATTAGGGTTTTGTAGCCGGATTTTTGGGCAATGTGGGCAAGTTTGCCGATCGTCGTAGTTTTGCCCGCACCGTTGACTCCTACGATCAACCAGATGTTGAAGGTGTCTTTTTCCGGGGCAAATGTCAGGCTGTAGGCGGGATTACCGGCAGCGGTTTCGGCACAGGGAGCGTCCAGAATATCGCGCAGAATCGTTTTCAGGTAGGCTAGAGCCTGTTCTGGCGGCAGCACTTCTTGTTTGAGTCTTTCTTGGAGGCGACTGATAATGATGTCGGTGGCTGCGACTCCGACATCGGCTTGCAGGAGCAAAGTCTCAATTTCGGCTACCGCGTCTTGATTGAGCGGGCCTTGACCGACGATCGCCTTTAGTCGATTAATTAAGCTGCGGCGCGTTCTTTCTAAGCCTTTCCGCAGTTTTTGCAGCCAAGTGATTTCTTCGACGGATACTTGGTCTGGTCGGCGGCCTTGACTTGCTAAGATTTCTGAAGACCACAGGAAGCCTTCGTCAAAGGCAAAACCGGGAATTTCTTCGATAATTGCCGCTCTCTCGGCGGCGGCTGCAATTACGTCGGGTTCTTCAAGGGCGGTTTCTTTGAGGCGTTCGATGCGCTCCATGCGATCGGCCTGAGCTCTGGCCCAAAACGGCAGGGCTTCGGCTGCTTCGCCGTCGGATGCGAGTGATTCGGTTTCTACAACCTCTGTTGCAGGTTCGGCAATTTCTATATTTTCTGCTGTAACTTCTAATTGTTGAGCAATAGGTGCAATGTCGATCGCCCCGGCTGTGGGTTGCAGAGTTTCTGCAATTTCTGCTGGGTTTGCTGCATCGAGTTCCGAAACCTCGGTTGCTTCAACTGTTGCTGGTGCTGCAACTTCTGGAACTTCTGCAACAGTTGGTGCTGTGGGTGCTGGTTCAAGTTCGATCGGCTCTGTTGCTTCAACAGCCGCCGCTTCTGCAACTTCTGGAACTGTCGCGATTTCTGTTTCGGCTGCTGGAACTTCAGCCGCTGCTGTTTCGGCAACTTCTGTTTCGGGTTTTTGCTGTTTTTGAATATTTTTGTAAGCAGCTTTCGCCCAATTGAGATAATCTTCGGCTACAGCAGGAGAGCCTTGCTCTGTTGCATCTGTTTGAGGCTCAACCGGTGCGGATTTTGCCGACTCATCTTGCGGCTGTTCGGGGGTTGCCTCTGTTTCAGAAGATTTGCTTTCGCTGTACTGGCGACGAAACCAATTAAATACCATAGGAAATTGGGAATATAGTTATTAGTCCTTAGTTTAGAGCGGATTGCCGATTGCCGATTGCCGATTGCTAATGACTCTGGGTAAGGTTCGCGCCCCGGCGTCCACCCTCCGGGTAAGGTATCCACCAAGCATCCGGAGGACTGATGACTAAGGACTAGGGACTAACAACTTCTGCGTTGATTTTATCGACTACTCGGCGGAGAACTCCGTTGATGAAGCGATGTCCTTCGTCGCCGCTGTAGCGTTTTGCGAGTTGGACGGCTTCGTTGACGCTGACTTGTTCGGGTAAGCCCAGATATAGCATTTCGGCGATCGCGATTCTCATGATATCTCGATCGATCCGGGGCAATCGTTCTATTTGCCAGTCTACAAGGGCTTCCGAGAGCAATTCATCAATTTGAACACGGTTGGCGCTGACTTTCGTCAGGATTTGCAAAGCATAGGTGCGGACATCTTGCTGGTTGGCTAGCTGGATCTGTTCTGGAAACTCCATTGCTGAACCGAGACGGTTGATTGCGGTTTGGGTGAGTTCGACTGCTTCCCGCACCATTGTTCTAGCACTTTGTATATCGGCGGCGCGGATTTCGCTCGCCAGCAGTTTGTCGCTACTCCGCTGCACTTCGGATGCTGCTGCTTCTAGGGATTCTTGAACTTCTGCTGTCAGGGTACGGATGGCGGCGAGGAGAACATCTTGCAGTTTCTTGGCTTCTAAGAGTTCTGGATTCGCCGGCAGTTGGCTGATGCCGAGGAGTGCGAGTTCGCGTGCTGTTTCGCGGGCTTTTTTCATAGTTTTTAGATAGGAATTGAGAATTTAGGAAGTTTTTCGATCGCGCGCCGACTTGGACTTTAGCAGAAAACTAGACTAAAAGCGGTACAGTACCAGCCGTCTGACTCCCCAGCGGCCCGTAGTTTACAGAGACTTCGCTGTCAAACCCAAGATTTATCCTCGAAACCTGCTTTCTGAGTGTAGGCTTTCTCGGTTTGGGGTGGTTTTGTCCAAAATACGATCTGCTACGGGGAAATTTTACACGGCATTACGGGCCACTACAGATGTCTTGGTTTAGTCTTCTTCGAGGGGGACAGGCTGGTATCTTGATTCGGATATCAAGGGTTCGAGTGTTTTGCCCGTTGGTTTGTCGCTGATGACTGCAATTGAGTTGTTGGGGTTGACGATGCCGCCAGAGATGATGACTTTAAAGGCATCTTCGATCGACATTGACACATTGACTAAATCTGCCTCCGGGACTATAGCGTACCATCCGGTGGTGGGGTTGGGAGTGGTGGGGATGAAAATGCCGATCGGGGTTTCGCCGGACAAGTGAGGCGGGATATCGTTACTATTGAGCGTACCGGTCACAAATGCTAAAGTCCAGATTCCCCGCCGGGGATATTCCACTAACACCACGCGGCGAAATTTATCATTTGATTTGAGGAGGGTTCCCAGCAGTTGTTTGAGAGTTTTGTAAACCGAACCGGCTAGGGGAATTGCCTGCAACAGCCGTTCGCCAAAGTCTAGCAGCCACTTGCCGAAAATGTTCCGGGCCATTAAACCGATGACTAAAATGCTCAGAAGGGGTACAGCCAGCCCTACTAAGAGATTTAGCAGATTCACCAAAATCGGGTTGAGTCCGTCAAAAGGGTTGATCTGCTTGGGAATTTTGGTGAGAAAATTGATCACCCAACTGGCGACGGTAATTGTCAGCCAGATGGTGGTAGCTAAGGGTATCACTACCAGCAGACCTGCGATCAGGTCGTTTTTTAAGTCTTGTTTGATGCGTTGGAGCACGGCGGGTCAAATCTCCTCGTAACTGGTTGCCAATAACCTGAATAAACCTGAGACTAAAGCAACTGCACGGGCTTTACTGGAAGTCACCATAGACGATCGTCTTCAATGTCTGCTAAACTCTACCCTTTCTGACGGGCAAGAGTTAAGGATCGCCGATGCTGTACCTATATTTTAAAGAATTATTGCAAGTTGGCGCTTGGTTTTAATATATGCGGGCTGTGCAACAGCTCACCCTCTTGTATATTTTAAGACAGTTTGGCTCCAACTCGACACATGAGCCGATCGGTCAGAGGCTGCCTGGGAGTGGAAGTGTAGCCACTCCAGAGTAAATTTTCTGTGATTTGTCTGGGAAATTAATTGGTCGATCGAGCTTTCTCAGATTTTAAGTTGGGTCGCACTTCGTTGAAACTCATATTTTGCACCATTATCAATAACAGGCTTTCCGGTCTGTTCCACAGGAGCTCAATTTTCTTGTCGAACAGGCCGGAAAGATTGTCGATCAAAGGCTTGTTGAGAATGGTGCCCGATCGCAGTTGTCCGGAATTCAGCGGAATCTATGCAGAATCTATGCAGGTTGAGTTCCGTGTCAAGCCAAAAATATATCTTTGGATAGATCCAAAGTAACCGTAATTATTAGTAAATAAAGAGGGATTTTTGAAGAGCGAGGGCGATAAACAAGCCAAATGTTCGCCCGGTTTCAACTGTTGCATGGTAGGCAAATCTGGCAAACAGTAAAACATACAGACCAGCAACTTTGACTTTTTTTGACGCGAGCGATCGAAATGCAGGAAATAAGGGCACAATTCAAGCGAATTTGAGCTTGATAGGAGCGGCAAAGCAATATAAAATTAACTCTAGCATCACTACAAAAAAAATAATCTGCCAAACGAGGTAGCAGTAGTTAGTAGCAAGCGAGATAAATTACTAAATAGCAAGTTGTTTCTAGCAGAAAGTGCTAAACTATTTGTCGGGCAGGGTATAGTTAATCTGCTTCCCACAAGCAAGGCTCCAGCGGTGCTGATTGATTGAAAGCAGGCGAAAGTGAAGGAAAAGCAAAGGCAGTAGGCAATCAAGTCAGACGGGGGATTCATCTCGATACAAGCAGCAAAAGACTTGATTAGAAGTTAGGATTGAGATGTGAATGCTCAACTTATAAAACCAATTGATTTTTACATTTTTTGATTCGATTCAACACGCAAGACTTTTTTTAACCGGACTGAACAAGTCGCGGCCCAAGGATGTTGTGTGTCTGAAAAATAAAATTTAAGTAAAAGGAATTTTTGTGAAAACGCTCAAGATCCTCTTAGTAGAAGACAGTCCCCTAGATGCCGAACTGATTGAGGCCTATCTAAAAGAGGGTGGTCTCGAATTTTCTTTGGTGTGCGTGGAAACTCGGGCAGACTTTACCGCGGCGCTGGAAAAACACAGTTTTGACATTATTTTGGCAGATTATATGCTGCCTTGTTTTAACGGGATAGCGGCGCTGGAAATTGCCCGCGCTACTTGTCCGGGAGTGCCGTTTATTTTTGTGTCGGCTACTTTGGGCGAGGAAGTGGCGATCGAAACTTTGAAAAGCGGCGCTACTGATTATGTTCTCAAACGCGGTTTGATACGCCTGGTGCCCTCGATTCAGCGGGCCCTGCGGGAAGTTCAAGAACGGATAGATCGCAAGCAAGCCGAAGCACAGCAGCAGGAAAGCGAAGCTCGATTTCGGATTATGGCAGATACCGCGCCGGTGATGATTTGGATGTCAGACACTGACCAACTTGGCGATTACTTTAACAAAGTTTGGCTGGAGTTTACCGGTAGAACTTTGGCGCAAGAAATGGGCGCGGGTTGGATGGAAAGCTTGCACCCCGATGACTTGCGAGAATGTCTGGATATTTACCAAAAAGCCTTCGACGATCGCACCGAGTACCGGATCGAATGCCGCCTGAGACGCTATGACGGGGAATACCGCTGGGTTTTGGGTAGGGGCGTACCCCGGTACAGGCCCGATCGCACTTTTGCAGGTTACATCGGTTCTTACATCGATATTAGCGATCGAAAACTGGCAGAACAAGAACGCGCTGCTGCTTTGTCGCGCGAACAAGCAGCGAGGTTGCAAGCAGAAGAAACTGCTAAAGCGCTGCAATCGGCCAACCATCAAATTACTAACATTCTCGAAAGCATTACCGATGCTTTTATTGCGGTAGATTTAAATTGGAAATATACCTATGTCAACCAGAAAGCTATTGAGCTTTTAGGCAGACCCAAAGCCGAACTGATTGGTAAAAAAAATTGGGAGATATTTCCCCGGGCGGTCGATTTACCGTTTTACGAAATGGCTGCCAAAGCATTAGCAGAAAAGCTAACGGTCGAGTATGAAGAATTCGTGCCGTTATGGAATAAGTGGTTGAAGATGCGTTTTTATCCTTCCGATTCTGGTTTGTCGGCTTACATCCAAGACGTTAGCGATCGCAAGCAAGCAGAATCTGCACTCAAAGCTAGCCAAGAAAAGCTGAGAATGTTGGTCGAAGCTAACTTGATGGGGATTATCTTCGGGGATGTTAACGGCAGTATAATGGACGCCAACGATGAATTTTTGCGGATAGTTGGTTACACGCGGGAACAGTTGCAGCGCGGGGAATTAAACTGGATTGACATCACGCCCCCGGAGTACAGGCCTCTCGACAAGAAGGGCATTGCAGAGGCACAAGCAACGGGAGTTTGCACTCCCTACGAAAAGGAATTCTGGAGGAGAGACGGCAGCCGGATTCCGGTGTTAATCGGATATGTTTTGCTGGCCCAAAAGCGGCAAGAATCTGTGGCTTTTATTCTCGATTTGACGGTTGGCAAGCAGTTGGAAAGAGAACTGCACGATCGAGCTCAGGAATTGGCGCGGGCGAACCGGATTAAAGACGAGTTTCTGGGAACTTTGTCTCACGAATTGCGGACGCCGCTGAATGCGATGCTGGGATGGGCGCAACTGCTGCGAAACCGCAAGTTTGACGAAAAAACGACTGTTCGGGCTCTCGAAACGATCGACCGCAATACACGATCCCTGGCAACTGTGATCGAGGATTTGTTGGACGTATCCCAGATTATTACCGGGAAACTGTCGCTGAATTTGCGGTGGGTGGATGTGATTTCGACTGTTGAGGCTGCGATCGATACTCTCGCGCCCGCGATTGCCGCCAAAAATATTGAAATTGTGACGGATTTCGACCCAACTGCGGGGCGGATTTTTGCCGATTCGGGCCGCTTGCAGCAGGTAGCGTGGAATTTGCTGTCGAATGCGATTAAGTTTACTCCCGATTGCGGACAGGTGAGGGTGGCGGTGCGAAAGATGGAGAGGACTTTTGCCGGTGAGGAATCCGCTTGCTGTAAAAATTTGTCGCCCGCTAGTGTGGAAATTGAGGTTAGCGATACGGGACAAGGGATTTCCGAAGAGTTTTTGCCGCACGTTTTCGATCGGTTCAGCCAAGCTGACAGCTCTACAAGGCGATCGTACAACGGATTGGGTTTGGGTTTAGCGCTAGTGCGCCATTTTGTGGAAATGCACGGAGGGACGGTGCAAGCTGCATCGGCCGGGAAGGGAAAAGGATCTAGGTTTTTGGTGAGATTGCCAATTCAACAGCTTCATTGCGACGGCGGATTTTCTGTTGCCGGGCTCGGGGAATTTGCGATTCCTCAAAGCAAGGCGCAAGCCCCTGTAAAGCAGTCTTTTGTCAGCAGCAATCTTTCTGGAGTGCGGGTGTTGGTGGTAGATATCGACGCGGATTCCCTGGATTTTGCCTGTACAGTGCTCGAAGATTGCGGGGCCCAGGTGGAGACCGCTAGGTCTGGATTGGAAGCCCTGGAGGCGATAGAAAGGCTGAATCCGGATGTGTTGGCGATCGATATCGGGATGCAGGCTGCTGATGGAGAGGATATCCTCCGGCAAGTGCGATCGATCGCGGTGAAGAGGGAAATTCCGGCGGTGGCGTTCACGGGTGGCGGCAGGGTAGAGGAACGGGTACGGGCGCTGCGGGAGGGTTTTCAAATTCACGTGTCCAAGCCTCTCGATCCTGCTGAGTTGGTGGCGGTGGTGGGAAGTTTGGCGATGCGATCGAACGATTTTAGATTTTAGATTTTAGATTTTAGATTTAATGCGTTTGCAAACTTTGAGCAGGGAGGTCGTGACTGCAAACCAATTTTCTTGCATTCGAGCGATCGGACAATTCGGCCGAAAAACGTTTTTTTTAGTTAAAATCACAACTATAGCTAACTTGTCAAGCCCCAAAAGTTATAAATTTAATTTTGCTCAAATTTGGTAATTTTTGATACTGATAGCAGTGTCAAACAAGAATGCAACTGCAGGCCCGCGAGGCAAGCCCTGATAATTATCAGTATTGCGAATTCTTCAATTCTTTAATCTAAAATCTAAAATCCTCTCAGATGCAGGGACGATCGTCCTTAACTGTATCTCCTCAAATATCAAGTTCAGCAAATACGTGCTTCTATTAAAAAATTCCGCGTCGGGGCCCATGCTTCTGGCACTCCTCTATTTCCCGCCCTGCAAGGATTTTGTGTCGCTCTTGGATTTTTCTGGGCCGTGGTTTCAACTATCGACTAGATACCAGTTGCACCCGACCGGCATCCATTTCATCCATTAATAACTCTAAAGCCTCATAATCGATATCCGAGATGTAGCCCAAACGGGTGAGCTCGTAGTTGATTTCGTTTTCAATGTCAGGCGTTAACTGCTTAATGTAGAGGGCTTTTTCTACAAGATGACGAATAGCATAGGTTGCTTGCATAGTAGCTCGGAGAACTCCGTACAATTTAATTATTATCTGAACAGTAGATCGCGCGCGTGATCTAAATCAGAACTAACAAGTGATTTCAATTACATTATTCACTTTTATCTAACAGCCAGGGGACAGTCGATCGCAATTTTTAGAATTCTCAAGACTCAACCTGCTGGCATAAATAAAAAATAGTATAGTAGCTTACGTTTCCTCCGCAAATCTTGCGCAAAATTTCATAAAAAAGAGTCAATAAATAAAGATTCAGTAAAACTACTGAAAAAACTGGTCGATTTCCCTCAGAGCAAGTTAGCCTCAGAGTTATCAAGTAGGTTTAGGCTTACACCTGTCCAGCACAGTAGTTGAAAATACGTAGCAACCATAGGTTTGACATATGCAGACACTTCTTGCCCATAAACCAATTACGGTGATTCGACCCCTAGACCACCTGAATGCAGCCACCTGCGGAGAATTCGGACGGCAACTCATGACAGCAATTTCAGCCCCCGGGGTTGTAGCGGTACTCGTAGATTTTGGCGCAGTAACATTTATTGACAGTGCCGGTTTGATGGCATTGGTTTCGGGTCTCAAGCAGGCGAAAAAAATGGGGCGCAGGTTTAGTATTTGCTCGGTATCCCTCGGGATTAGGATGATTCTGGAACTCAGCCAACTCGATCGAGTTTTTGAGATCTTTGAAAATGTCGATAGCTTTGAAGCCGAAAACTCCTGCGCAAACCAGCACTGGTAGAGGTGCCTCCTCGGCGAAAACAAGCAACAAAACCCAGTAAATTTCGTTAAATGCCCGAAAAGACAGACGACTGTCGTTGGCGTGTTGGCAGATTTTAAGGTAGGCTGCTTAAGAGTCGCAAATATTTAGCGAGTCGAGCCGTGGCAGTAAAAGTCGAAGAATTACTTACAGCAGACATTAATCAGCCTGCTCGTTATCTGGGAAACGAATTGGGGGCTACGCACAAGCCTTGGGACGCGGCGTCTGTGCGCTGGGTGCTCACTTACCCAGAAGTGTATGAAGTTGGTGCTTCCAATCTGGGGCACATCATCCTTTACAACATTTTGAACGCAGGGCCAAGGCAGTTGTGCGATCGAGCTTATTTGCCCGCACCAGACTTGGCAGCAAAACTGCGATCGACCAAAACTCCGCTGTTTGCCGTAGAATCGAGGCGATCGCTCACAGAATTTGATATTCTGGGCTTCAGCCTCAGCTACGAACTCGGAGCAACAAACATTCTGGAAATGCTGGATTTAGCCGGCATTCCCCTAACTTGGCAAGAAAGAGCGACAAATGACCAAAACGGTCAAATGCCGCTGATTTTTGCTGGCGGGCAAACGGCAACTTCTAACCCCGAACCCTACGCGGACTTTTTTGACTTCATCGCTTTGGGAGATGGAGAAGAATTGCTGCCAGAAATTGGCTTGATTTTGGGAGAAGGCAAAACAAATAATTTGAGCCGAGAAGCATTGCTGCTGGATTTAGCGCAAATTCCAGGCGTCTACGTCCCGCAATTCTACGATATGGCGGCAGACGGTTCTGTTCATCCCAACCGCCCGCAAGTTCCAGAACGAATTCTGCGCCGCGTCGCGACTCCGATACCAGCTTATTCAATCGGCCTGGTTCCCTACGTTCAGACAGTACACGACAGACTGACAGTAGAAATCCGCCGGGGATGCACTCGCGGCTGTCGCTTCTGTCAGCCGGGAATGCTGACTCGCCCCGCGCGCGATGTCGAACCGCAGCAAGTCGTAGAGGCGATCGAACAGGGGATGCAAGCCACCGGGCACAGCGAGTTTTCCCTGCTTTCCCTCAGTTGTTCCGACTATCTGGCACTCCCAGCAGTTGGGATGGAAATCAAAAATCGCCTGAAAGATAAAAATATTTCTCTGTCTCTACCCAGCCAGCGGGTTGACAGATTTGACGATAATATTGCCGACATTCTCGGCGGTACGCGACAAGGCGGTTTGACTTTTGCGCCGGAAGCTGGTACTCAGCGGATGCGCGACATCGTTAACAAAGGTTTGACCAACGAAGAATTGCTTAGGGGTGTCAAAACTGCGGTCGATCGCGGCTGGGATAAAATCAAGCTGTATTTTATGATCGGTTTGCCCGGAGAAACAGATTTTGATGTTCTGGGCATCGCCGAAACAGTCCGCTGGCTGCACCGGGAATGCAGGATAGATGGCAGGCGGGGACTGAATTTTAACTTGACAATTTCTAATTTTACGCCTAAGCCTCACACTCCTTTTCAGTGGCACTCGGTTTCTACTGCTGAGTTTTCCCGCAAGCAAAAACTCCTGAAGGCAGAATTTCGGGGGATGCGGGGCGTCAAGGTGAATTACACTGATGTGCGGATTTCGGCAATGGAGGATTTTGTCGGACGGGGCGATCGGCGTTTGGCTGCTGTAGTCCGCCGCGCTTGGGAACTTGGCGCGGGTATGGATGCGTGGTGGGAAAGCTTGGATCAGGCTTACAAAGCTTGGACTCAGGCGATCGATGAGTCGGGCCTTACCTGGAAATACCGCCAAGTCGAAAGCGGCGAGTGGAATCTGTTTGAGAAGGAAGAAGGAAGTTCGGCAACGAGCACTGTACAAGATGTAACGGATGTAACGGATGTCAGTCCGATGTCCGTCGGAAGAAGGGAGAAGGAAGATTTTTCCAATTCTCCGGCTCTCCCCCTCCCCCCTTCCCCCACTCTCCCCCTCTCGCCCTCCCCCTCTCTCCCCCTCTCTCTCGATCGGGCCCTGCCTTGGGATCATTTAGATACGGGAATCGACAAAAACTGGCTGAAAATTGACTTGCAAAAGGCTTTAGAAGCAGCGACTGTTCCCGACTGTTCCTTTGAAGGGTGTTCGCGCTGCGGGGTTTGCGGCACCGATTTCGGACACAATGTGGTTGTGGATGCGCTGCCAATTCCTGAGTTTGCTGGGGAGTTTGTCCCGAATACGGAGCGGAAACAGCGTGTGCGGGTTTGGTTCGGGAAGGTGGGCGATATGGCTTTGGTCGGTCATTTGGATTTGATCCGATTGTTCGATCGAGTAGTCCGCAGAGCCGATTTGCCGATTTCGTTTACGGGCGGGTTTCACCCGAACCCTCGGATTTCTCTGGCAAATGCTCTGCCTCTGGGTGTTACCAGCACTGGGGAAATTGCCGACTTTGAGCTCACTGAGTCGATCGATGTTGAGAGTTTTCGGGAAAAGTTGGCCGCTAAGCTGCCGGAAAATATTCCGATTTACAAGGTTGAGTCGATCGATCTCAAGGCTCCTTCTGCTAACCAGTTGTTAGAAGCAGCGGAGTACGTGATTACTGTGGCTGTAGGGGGTTCGCTGACAGAAAATGGCGAATTAGACCGGGAAAATGTTGCTCCTATCTCCGTGGCTCCTGATGCCAATTGGGAAGCTTGGGTCAAGACGATCGTCGAAACCGAAGCTTTTTGGCGGGTGCATACTACTAAGTCGGGAAAGACGCAGGATGTCAATTTGCGCGATCGACTGCACAAACTAGAGCTTGTAGAGCAGAAACCAGAAAGCAGCACCACTGCCTCTGGTGGTACATCCGAAGGTAGAGCCGTCTTGCGCTTTACCGGCAGTTGTCGCAGCGACGGCAACTTGCTAAAGCCAGAACATATTGTTTTCATGCTCGAACAAGTCAGCCAGCAGGAAATTCAGCTTCTACAGGTTGAGCGTAGTCAGCTAATCCTGGGTTATGGTTAAAATAGGGAAGCCGTGGTGGAATATTTCACCTTCGGCTCTCGATCGGGATGTGTCGTTCACGCTATAATTGCTTGTTATGGAAGCCGCTGCGGCTCGAGCGCTTTAGTCGCTCGCCGCTATCGTCAACCAGCAACGCGGGCTGGGTGCAAATTGCTTCTGTTCAAGACTTCAAGCCTTTTTGTTGTACATTCACGGGCTCAATCTAGCGCCAAACCTGCAGGAGCGGGGTCTGAACCAAATTTAGCGATTAATTTCGATCGATCGACTGGTTGTCGGTGGTCGGCTTATTCAAAAATCTCACGGTTCAAACCGCAGAGCGGGTATTCAACAATAGATGTTTTTGACGGGTCAAAAAACGGAGATAAGCCCTCGACTTAAGTCGTGGAGAACCAAAAATTTTAGATTTTAGATTAAAGTTCCAGCTCCCAGATTCATCTGTGGAGTAAATCTAAAATCTAAAATCTAAAATCTAAAATCGACTGACCCGTCAAAAAACGGAGATAAGCCCCCGACTTAATTCGTGGAGAACCAAAATTTTAGATTTTAGACTAAATTTCAATCTCTCAGATTCATCTGTGGAGTAAATCTAAAATCAAAAATCTAAAATCTAAAATCGACTGACGAGGTTTTATGGTTGGCAGGGGCGGAGGTTGCAGTCGAATGCTAAGCTGGGGTATGTTGAGTGCGATCGCACAAGAATTCAACAAAAATCTAGGCGCTTTCACTCCTACCTACTTTCGCTCAAAACCAGCCCTCTACCACCACGCAAGCGGAGTTATCAGTTCGTAGTGTTAAGTTGTGTGTTAAGAAATTGGTACGGTGTCAATGAATTTATTCGCTGAGTTCAAAGGAAGAGTTGTAAGTGTTGAATTTTGAGTATTGATTTCGCAATTCTCAACTCAAATCTCAATAGTGCTAACTCGATAAAAGCCTCCTTATTTCAATCTCTCAGATTTATCTGCTGAGCATAACTCATAACTCTGTAAGGGCGGGTTTAACTACTTTATCTGTAACAGTTAACAGTGAACAGTCAACAGTTAACAGTGAACGGTCAACAGTTAAATTTTCTTCCACCCTGCACCAACTCACAGCTCATAACTCTTCAAGCTACTACTAATTACAGTCAAAGTCAGAAACACTTTTGTGCGTAAGTGTCTCTAACTTGCTGCCAGTTTTTTGAGGAAATTGAATGACCAAGCAGATAGTTATAGCAGAGCAGCATCGTATTGCTGCCGTCTTTTCAGAAGATCAAATCCAAGAACTTGTGGTAGCCACAGGCAGCCACCAAGTCAGCGACATTTACTTGGGAATTGTCGAGAATGTACTGCCTGGGATAGATGCGGCATTCGTCAATATTGGCGACCCAGAACGTAACGGGTTTATGCACGTCACAGACCTCGGCCCGCTGCGCCTTAAACGCTCGGCAGGAGCAATTACAGAACTCCTGACCCCCCAGCAGAAAGTGGTGGTACAGGTAATGAAAGAACCGACGGGCAGCAAAGGCCCCCGGCTGACAGGCAACATTACTCTGCCGGGCCGCTATTTGGTACTGATGCCCTACGGCAGGGGAGTCAATCTCTCGCGCCGGATCAAGTCGGAAGCCGAGCGCAACCGCCTCAGAGCCCTGGCTATTTTGGTGAAACCGGCCGGGATGGGGCTGCTGGTACGCACTGAAGCTGAAGGGATGACCGAAGAAGCGATCATGGAAGATTTGGAAGTCCTCCAAAAACAGTGGGAAGCCGTTCAACTCGAAGGGGGTACCTCGCGGGCACCGGCACTGCTCAACCGGGATGACGATTTTATCCAGCGGGTGCTGCGAGATATGTTCAGCGGTGACGTGAATCGGATTGTGGTGGACTCGCAAAATGGAATTAAGCGGGTGAAGCAGCAGTTGATGAGCTGGAACGGCGGAAAACTTCCTGCGGGAGTTTTGATCGACCACCACCGAGAGCGCGCCTCGATTTTAGAATTTTTCCGCGTTAACGCTGCGATTCGAGAAGCCCTCAGACCGAGGGTTGATTTGCCTTCGGGCGGTTATGTGATTATCGAGCCGACTGAGGCGCTGACGGTGATCGATGTCAACTCTGGCTCGTTTACTCGATCGGCGACGGCTCGGGAAACGGTACTCTGGACAAATTGCGAAGCAGCCACGGAAATTGCTAGACAACTGCGGTTGCGCAATATTGCCGGGGTGATTATTGTTGACTTTATTGACATGGAATCCCGCCGCGATCAGTTGCAGGTGCTGGAACATTTCAATAAAGCTCTCAAAGCTGACAAAGCTCGGCCGCAAATCGCTCAACTGTCGGAATTGGGACTGGTAGAACTGACTCGCAAGCGTCAAGGTCAAAATATTTACGAGTTGTTCGGCCACAGTTGTCCTACTTGCAGCGGGTTGGGTCATCTGGTGCACTTGCCCGGGGAAGAAGACTTCGCCGCAGCGGTGCGGGAACCGGCCGATCGCACTGTTGCTACCTCGAACCGTGTTTTGTTGAATTTGCCCGAAGGATTGGAACGCCGCAGCTTGACGCCTGTGGCGGCTGCAACTCCTGCCCCGGTGCGGGAAGAACGCCCCCCGGAACCTGCTCGGGCTGCTTGGGAACCTCAAAGCGAAAGTTTGGATTTTGAGACTGGCAGCAATGCCTCGCCTTTGGACTTGCTCAACCATCCCAGCTATCAGGATTTGGGGAACGGAACTAGACGCCGCCGCCGCCGCCGGATTGGCGAAGAGCCTTTTGCTCTGCCGGCGGAGGAGGAACCGGTACGCAGCAAGTTGCGGCTGCCGAATACTCCGAGCGCGCCCGTCGCGGATACGCGCTCTGAGTATCTAGCACCCCCCGGCATCCGGGCTGCTTCGGAGGGCTTCGGGCTGGTGAATATGGCGACTGTTGGCAGGCGCGAGGATTTCGATCGCGTGCGGCCGGCTAAGTCTGAGTTGATGAAGCCGATGGTGGAGCCTCCAGAGGTGATTTCGGTGGAAATGACGCCAGAGGAACAGGATGTTTATGCGCTGATGGGGGTTTCTCCTTTGGTGCTTACGGATCGCAGCGTGAAAAATCCTAAGAATGCGATCGTTTCGGTTACTCTCCCAGGAGCGGCCCCGAACAAGCCGCCTTTCGAGCAGCTCGAATTTGAATTTGAAGCGACGACGCCTGCACAGAATGTTGAGGAGCGGGATTATTATCCAGAAAGGTCGGTAGTTGAGCCTGTTTTTTCTGAGGAGGATGATGATGAGGCCCAAATTTATGGCGAGAGTTCGATCGACGAAACTGATGATTTTGAGCGGATGGAGGAACTCAGCGATGTGATGGGCGAATCCTATGAACCGATCGAGTCCCATGAGGCGATCGAATCTCATGAGCCGATCGAATCCCATGAGGCGATCGAATCTCATGAGGCGATCGAATCTTATGAGCCGATCGAATCTCATGAGGCGATCGAATCTCATGAGGCGATCGAATCGAGCGAACCCGAGGAGCCTGCTATCAACCGCCGCCGCCGCCGCCGCTCATCTGCCCTTTTGGATGAATAGTTATGAAGGAAAAGGGAAGAGAGATGAAGGAAGCAAGAAGAAGGAAGAAGGAAGAAGTAGAAATTTTTACTCTCTTCCCATCTTTCCATCTTCCCCTTTCCCCCTCTCTCTCCTCCCCTCTGGTAATTGCGGGTGTGGATGAAGTCGGACGCGGGGCTTTGTTCGGGCCAGTAGTGGCTGCTGCCTGCATTTTGCCCGACGAAGTTCTCGATGAATTAGCAAGTTGCGGGGTGCGCGACAGCAAGCAGTTGAGTGCCGCAGCCCGGAGTCGGTTGGCCGTAAAAATCCGGGCTGTGGCGGTTGACTGTCAAATTGGTGCGGCTTCGGTGCGGGAGATCGATCGCCTCAATATTTTGCAGGCTTCTTTGTTGGCGATGAAGCGGGCGATTTTGAAGTTGAAGGTGACGCCGGATTTGTGTTTGGTTGACGGGAATCAAAGAATCCCCAATTTGGCGATCGGGCAAGAGACGATGATCAAGGGTGATGCGCGATCGATTCAGATTGCTGCTGCTAGTATTGTGGCGAAGGTTTGGCGCGATGAATTAATCCTGCGGATGGCTGTTAAGTATCCTGAATATGACTTGACAAATAACAAAGGATATGGAACAGCAAAACATAAATTGGCTTTGGAACGCTGCGGGCGATCGGCTTTTCACCGAGTGTCATTTAGTCCTTGTCGAAAATAGTTAGTTGTAGGAAAAGTAATAATATTAACAGTCCAGGACGCACGCTTCCCAAAAAAAACTGTCGATCGTTGTTGCGATCGAGCGTATATGACCAAATTACGTGAACAAACCGGGTTTTTGCGTCCAGGACTGACAGGGTGCACATAAAATACCAGCGCCAATACAAGAAAATTAATATTTGCCCAATCGCCCAAATGTTAAAAATTGAAGGCTACCAGATTCTCGATCTAATTTACGAAAGCCCAAATTCGACGGTTTATCGAGGCATTCGCGAACAGGACAATCTACCTGTTATCTTCAAAATGCTCGCTCAAGATTATCCCGCTCCTGCTGAAATTACCCGCTACAAGCAGGAATACGAAATTACTTGCAATCTCAAAAATCTCGAAGGATTTGTCACAGTTTATAGCCTACAGGAGTATCAAAGAACTCTAGTCATTATCTTTGAAGATTTTGGCGGCACTTCTTTAAAAATGTTGAAGGATAACCCTGTAGAAACGCAAAATATTTCATCTTTACAGCACTTCCTCCGCATCGCTATTCAAACAGCAGAGATTTTGGCTCGAATTCATGCTGCCCAAATTATCCACAAAGACATTAACCCTGCCAATATCCTGCTCAACCCAGAAACCGGGCAAGTCAAAATTATCGATTTTGGCATTGCTACTGTCTTCACCCGCGAAAATCCTACCCTAAAAAACCCGAATGTTTTAGAAGGTACATTAGCCTATATTTCTCCAGAACAAACTGGAAGGATGAACCGTTCTCTTGATTATCGAACCGACTTTTACTCGTTGGGCGTTACATTCTACGAACTCCTCACCGGACAACTGCCATTTGCCGCTGACGATGCTTTGGAGTTGGTACATTGCCACATCGCCAAACAACCAGTACCGCCGCATCAGGTTAATCCAGAAATTCCCCAAATTATTTCCGATATCGCACTCAAACTCATGGCAAAAACAGCCGAGGAACGATATCAAAGTGCCTGCGGAATCAAAGCAGATTTAGAAGAATGCTTGAACCAGTTACAGACAAAGGGCAAAATTGAATCGTTCCCCCTCGGTAGTCAAGATATTTGCGACAAGTTCCAAATTCCCCAAAAACTTTACGGACGCGAGGCAGAAGTTGCAGTTTTACTAGCAGCATTTGCTCGAATCAGCCAAACAGAAAATAGCCAGCAATCCCGTAAAGAATTAATGCTGGTTGCTGGTTATTCTGGCATCGGGAAGTCAGCACTGGTATCCGAAGTTTATAAACCAATAACTAAGGCGAAAGGCTATTTTATCGCTGGAAAATTTGACCAGTTTCAGCGCAATATTCCTTACTCTGCTATTGTCAGTGCTTTCTCGGGATTAGTGCGACAACTGTTAACCGAAAGCGAAGAACAGCTTAATCAATGGCGAGAAAAATTATTAAATGCTTTTGGTGCTAACGGTCAAATCATTATTGATTTAATTCCCGAAGTTGAATTGATTGTGGGCAAACAGCCGACATTGCCTGCATTAGGGGCAAATGAATCGCAAAATCGCTTTAACCTTATCTTCGGCAATTTCATTCGGGTATTTTGCTCACAAAAGCATCCTTTAGTCATTTTTCTGGACGATTTGCAGTGGGCAGATTCTGGCACCCTCAAATTCATCCAACTGATGATGGCGGATGCAGATACCCAAGATCTATTTTTGATTGGAGCTTATCGAGACAACGAAGTCAATTCGACCCATCCCTCGATCGTGACTTTGGAATATATGCGCTCTGAGGGAGCCTCTGTTAACCAGATTACCCTGGTACCTTTAGCCCGACAACATATCAATGAATTGATTGCAGATACGTTGCAATGTAAGCCTTATGCTGTCAGAGATTTATCAGAATTAGTTCTCAAAAAAACTAGCGGCAATCCTTTCTTTATTACGGAATTATTAAAAGATTTATATACGGAAAATCTGCTAAATTTCGATGTTAAGGAGCGCAGTTGGCAGTGGGATATTTTTCAGATTGAAGCGAGGGAAATTACTGAAAATGTGGTAGAATTAATGGTTGGCAAACTCAATAAATTGCCGTCCGATACTCAACAGGTCTTGCGTTTTGCAGCTTGTATAGGTGCAGAGTTTGACTTAAACACTCTATCAATTATTTGCGATCGCTCTCCCGCTGAAATTTTCTATGCTCTGAAAAAAGCCATTCATTCTGAGTTAATTTTGACGCTCTCAGAATTAGATACTCAACTTTTAATTCAACACTATAAATTTGGACACGATCGCATCCAACAAGCAACTTATTCTTTGAGTGACGAATCAGAAAAACAAGCCATCCATTTACAAATTGGTCGCCTGTTGCTAAAGAACAGTTCACCCGAAACACGCTCAAAAAAAATATTTGAAATTGTCGATCATCTCAATCTCGGGGTAGGGCTAAGCATGGCTGCACAGCCCCTACTAACCAATCAACAAGAGCGAAACGAAATTGCCAAACTAAATTTGATAGCGGGCCAGAAAGCCAAAGCAGCGACGGCTTACACTGCTGCGGTTGAATATTTGAATACAGGATTAAGCCTCTTAACCAAAGAGAGTTGGCAAACGCAGTATGAGTTAACCCTAAATCTCTATCAAGAAACGGTAGAAGCTAATTATTTAAACACCAACTTTGACAGGGCAGAAAAATTAGCTGAAGTTATCTTGGAAAGAGCAATAACTCAGCTAGATAGGGTAAAAGCTTACGAACTTAAAGTGCAAATTTATACAGTTCAAAATCAGCCAGTTAAAGCAATAGAAATTGGTTTAGAAGCATTGGAAATACTTGATATTTCTCTTTCAACAGGGGGAGATATTAACGTAGAGCTGCCCGCACTGACAGACTTAGAAAATTTGCCGGAAATGACTGACGCTGCTCAACTAGCAGCTATGCGAATTTTGATGTCTATTTGTCCGTCAGCTTTATTTGCCAAACCCGGAGTTTTAGTGTTAATTATTTTGACAATGGTTAACCTGACTATTCAAAAAGGTTATTCAGCTTTTGCTGCTTATGCTTATGCTGCGTATGCTGTTATCTGTTCGGGAAAAGGCAACATAGAAACTGGATATCACGCCGGACAATTGGCACTGAAGCTAGTAAATATATATCAGGCTACAGAACTAAAAGCCAAAGTTTATAACTTATTTTGTTCATTGGTAAAACACTGGAAAGACCCCGCAAAAAACAGTCTCGCTCTGCTCCTAGAGGGAAGTAAAAGCGGACTAGACACAGGAGATAATGAGTACGCCTGTTATTGTATTAAAGCTTATTGTGTCACCCTATTTTTGACAGGAGAAGAACTAGAATATGTCGCCTCAAAAATGCAGGAATCAGGCAAACAATTATGCAAGCTAAAACAGGAATATGCTCTCTACCAGACTAATATATGGCGACAAGTTAGCTTGAATCTTTTGGGGAAAGCTGCGATGCCATCTCGTTTGCAGGGCGAAAGTTTTAATGAAGACGAAATCGTTCCCCGTTTATTAGCAGCGAATAACCGCACGCTGCTTTGTATTGTTTACCTTGCTAAACTAAATCTTGCTTATTTATTTAAAGACTATGCCGAGGCCGTGAAAAACGCGCTCGCAGCCGAAAAATACATAGATTCTGTCATGGGATTTATGTATGTTGCTATTCATAACTTTTACTATTCTCTGACTCTTCTCGCTCAGTATTCTACCCAACACCTAGAAAGTTTACATCAACTAGAATCAAACCAAGAGAAAATGAAGCAATGGGCAGAACTGGCCCCATCGAATTTCCAGCACAAATATGACTTAGTTAACGCAGAAAAAGCGCGAGTATTAGGAGATAATTGGCAAGCAGCTAAACTTTACGATCGAGCGATTCAAGGAGCAAGAGACAGTGGATATATTCAAGATGAAGCTTTAGCCTATGAATTAGCAGCGGAGTTTTATCTGGTAAGCGGTATGGAGGAGATTGCCCACACCTATCTCAAAGGATCGCACTACGGCTATACTTGCTGGCAAGCTTGGGCAAAAATTGAGGATTTAGAAGCAAGATATCCACAATTACAGGCTAAATCTGGGGGGAATATTATCCCAAACACAGGCACCATCATCCCAAATGCTCACACTACCACAGGAGCGGGTACAGCTTTAGATTTAGCAACAGTTATCAAAGCTTCCCAAGCCATTGCTGGTGAAATTGTGTTAGATCAATTACTCCGAAAATTGATGAAAATTATGATTGAGAATGCTGGCGCACAAGTGGGCTACTTGTTGCTGGAATCTCAGGGAAAACTACTAATTGAAGCATCGGGTTCAATTGATTGCGACAGCATCAATTTATTGCAGTCAATTTCACTTGAAAGCAGTCAGTTCGTGTCAATAGCAGTGATCAATTATGTCGTCCGAACTCACAAAAATGTTGTTTTAAATGATGCTACTCATGAAGGTATCTTTACTAACGACATTTATATCAAGACCAACCAAACTAAATCAATTCTGTGCGTTCCTATGCTCAAACAGAACCAGCTTATTTCAATAATTTACCTAGAAAATAACCTAGTAACAGGTGCATTTACTCCTGACAGAGTAGCCCTGTTAAAAGTCTTGTCCTCGCAAGCTGCCATTTCGATCGAAAATGCCCAACTCTATGCCAATCTAGAAGCAAAAGTCGAAGAACGCACCCAAGAATTATCACAAGCTTTAAGCAATCTCGAAGCCACCCAAGCCGGATTGATTCAATCAGAAAAAATGGCAGCTTTAGGACAACTGGTTGCCGGAGTTGCCCACGAAGTTAATACTCCCCTGGGTGCGATTCGCTCCTCTGCGGGAAATGTTTCTAAGTTCTTGAATCAAACTTTAGAACAGTTACCTGCACTTTTTCAATCTCTCTGCCCAGAAGAAGCACAGAGTTTCTTGAGTTTACTTCAGCGTTCCCTCCAACAAGAAGCAAACTTATCAACCAAAGAAGAACGCAAATTGAAGAGAGCTTTGAGAAGCCAACTGGAACAATTAGGAATTGAAAGTGGCGATACCGTAGCCGATCGCCTAGTGATGATGGGAGTTTATAATGAAATTGATATCTTTGTTCCCCTGCTGCAAAAACCCGACAGTTTGCACCTCCTAGAAATCGCGTACAAAATTTCCGAATTAAAACGAGGCATCGCTACTATCAACACAGCCACAGATAGAGCATCAAAAGTAGTTTTTGCATTGAAAACTTATGCCCGCTACGAACAGTCGGGCGAAAAAACGGTAGCCAGCATTACGGAAGGCATTGAAACTATCTTAACCCTCTATAAAAATCTCCTAAAACAGGGAGTTAAGGTCATCAAAAACTATGCCGAAATCCCGCCAATACTGTGCTATCCCGACGAACTCAATCAAGTTTGGACGAATTTAATTCACAATGCTTTGCAAGCAATGGATTATCGAGGCACGTTAACAATTGAGTTGACGGAGAAAGACCACCAGGCTAAGATTAGCATTACCGATAGCGGGCAGGGAATACCAGAAGAGATTAAATCGAAAATATTTAACCCGTTTTTTACTACAAAGCCGGCAGGAGAAGGCAGCGGATTGGGACTAGATATTGTGAAGAAGATTGTTGACAAACATCAGGGAAAAATTGAGGTAGAATCAATTCCGGGCAAAACTACATTTAATGTTTTCCTGCCAATGAGCGCTGTATAAGCAGGTTAAGGCGATTGCAAACGATATAACGTAGTAACTAGCTCGGATTTTATAAAAAAAATAATACAACTTTAGGCCAGTGCTGCCAACCCATCTCGAATCAGTCATCGCCAATCTAAAATCTAAAATCTAAAATGGTATTACTTGGTTCCACCCAACCTCGAATGTAGCCAAGCGGGAGGGTTTCAACTGTTAAAGCATTGGGAGGCTAATAACTCGGATTCCACCAGAAACGAATGTAAAACAGCAGTACGATGCGTTATGCTCAGCTAAGCTGCTACGCAGGTCAATTGCTTGCTGGCGGCGACTGGGAAGGGGAGAAGATTTGGCGATCGGTTGACTTGTGACATCTTAAGATAAGATGGGATCTAATCATACACTTTACTACTTTGACTACCTTTGCTACTAATGACAATTAAAAAGGAGAAAAAATAGATGTCTAAACCCGTTATTTTGTGCGTTGACGATGAGAGAATGGTGTTAGACAGTCTCAGGACGCAGCTAGCAGCAGAATTTGGGAATGATTACACATATGAAGGAGCTGAAGACGCTGAGGAGGCTTTAGATGTAATCAGCGAGATATATGACGAGGAATCCAGGGTTATTCTGATTATTTGTGATTGGTTAATGCCCGGTATTAAGGGAGATGAGTTGCTAATTCGCATTCACCAAAACTACCCCCATGTTATTAAAATTATGCTCACAGGTCAAGCTGATGAAGTAGCCATTGACCGAGCCAAAAAACAGGCTAACCTCCATCAATGCTTATCGAAACCTTGGTTGGAAGCCGATTTGCTGGAAACTATTAAATCCGGTTTATCTAAACTATGAGCCAACAGGTAATTATCTGTGTCGATGATGAGAGAACTGTACTCAGGAGCCTCAAAGCAGAACTGCAAGAGGCTGTAGGCAATTATATAATAGAAATTGCTGAAGGTGGAGAAGAGGCATTAGAGTTAATTGAAGAATTGCTAGAGGATGGGGACGAAATTCCTTTAATTATTTCAGACCACATTATGCCTGATATGAAGGGAGATGAGCTGTTAAAACAGGCTCATCTAATTTCGCCTAAAACTATAAAAATTATGCTGACAGGACAAGCAGATATTGGAGCGATCGTCCATGCTATCAACTCTGCAAACTTATATCGTTATATTACCAAACCTTGGCAAGCTGAAGATTTGAAATTGACGGTTAGAGAAGCGCTCAATAGTTATCTTCAAGAGAAACAACTGGCACAACAAAACGCTCAACTCCAGCAAATGAATCAGGAGTTAGCCGAGTTAAACAGCCAGCAAACCGCACTGATTGCTAAACTCCACGAAAATGAAAATCGGTTGACACAGTTTTTGGAAGCAATGCCTATTGGTGTGGGCGTGCTCGATGCAGAGGGCAAACTTTACTACATCAATCGCAAAGCAAAAGAAATATTTTTTAAAGGACTTGTACCGGATACGAGTTCCAAGCAATGGTCAGAGGTTTATCAACTCTATCAAGCAGGCACAAATCGAGAGTATCCTGTCGATAATTTGCCCCTCGTGCGCGCGTTGAAGGGGGAAAGTGCCACGGCTGACGATGCAGAAGTTCATCAAGGTGACAAGATTATTCCCCTAGAAATCTTCGCTACTCCAATCTACGATCGACAAGGCAATATTGTTTATGCTATCAACACTCTTCAAGATATCAGCGAACGCAAAGAAGCTGAGGCAGAGCGCCAAAAGTTCATTGAGGATCTCTTTGAGGTCAATTGCAATTTGGAACTTTCACTGGATGCAGAATTAGAAATTGCGGAGGCGACAAGCCGCTTTGTACCCAATGAGTTTTTAGCTTTTTTGGGATGTGACAGTATTGTTGATATTAAATTGGGAGAAGCGGTGGAGTTGGAAATGTCGGTTTTGTTTTCTGACATCCGCGATTTCACTACTCTCTCGGAACAGATGACACCGCAAGAAAATTTCAAATTTATAAATTCTTATTTGAGTCGAATGGAACCGCTGATTGTCGAAAATCAGGGGTTTATTGATAAATATATTGGCGATGCAATTATGGCTTTGTTTAGCGAGGGGGCGGATGATGCTGTGAAAGCGGGAATTGCGATGCTGCATACTCTTGCTGAATACAATCGAGATCGCGCTTCTCTGGGTTATGTGCCAGTTGAGATTGGGGTGGGAATCAATACTGGTTCTTTGATTCTGGGTATAGTGGGCGGAAAAAGCCGGATGGACGGTACTGTGATTAGCGATGCGGTTAATTTGGCTTCTCGGATTGAAAGTTTGACTAAAAATTACGAGGTGTCGCTGTTAATTACTCAGCAGACTTTCGATCGCTTGACAAATCCTGCTGATTATGCAATTCGGGTAATTGATAAAGTTCAGGTTAAGGGTAAGTCTGAATGGGTGACTGTTTATGAAGTTTTTGATGCGGATTTGCCGGAAGTTAAAGCGGGGAAGTTAGCTACTTTGCAAGTGTTTACTGAGGCTTTGTCTTTGTACAATATGAATAATTTTAGGGAAGCTTCGGCACTTTTTGCTGATTGTTGGCGGCAAAATCCGGCGGATAACGTGGCTCGAATTTATTTGGAAAGGTGTAATTAAGGAAGAACGAAGTTCGGCAACGGATTCTGGAACGGATTTAAGGGATTTAACGGATGGATGGAAGTTCGGCAACGAATTCGCTCGATGGATGTAACGGATGTAACGAATGGCAGGAAGAAGCAATAAAAGCTAGGGTTTGAGCAATAGATAACTTATGCAAAATTTCTATATGTAGGGCTTCATCCACACCGTACCTTACCGCTTTAGTCCGAGCGAGTTTTATGAGGGCTTTAGTCCTCACTACAAACAGCGACTCGTTATCCCGATTCAAGGGGGACGATCGCACTTTACGGTTGTTCGATCGGTTGTTCGATCGGCATTTCTATGATAAACTCAGCTCCTTGGCCCGGTGCAGACACGCAGCTAAGTTGGCCACCGTGTTCTTGGACAACTTTGTAGGAAATTGACAGGCCCAAACCGGTGCCTTTGCCGGCGGGTTTGGTGGTAAAAAAAGCCTCGAATAACTGCTGGGAAACTTCTTCGGGCATACCCGGGCCGTTGTCAGAAATCCGAATTACAGCATTGGAGTTGTGGACTTCTGTCCTAATTTTAATCTTGCTGCGGTTAGCTTTGGCTTCGGTAACTGAACGGCCTTCGTTGTATTCCTCGATCGCGTCGATCGCATTTCCGATCAAATTCATAAATACCTGATTGATTTTCCCGGCATAACACTCAACCAAAGGCAAATTTCCATAGTCTTTAATTACTGCAATTTCGGGATAGTTGCCTCTGGCTTTCAAACGGCTTTGCAGGATCAGCAACGTTCCTTCAATCCCTTCGTGCAGGTTAACCTTGCTCATTTGAGAATCGTCTTTGCGGGAGAAATTTCTGAGCGATCGCACAATTTCCCGAATGCGATCGGCCCCAACCTGCATCGAAGACATCGCTTTCGGCAAATCTTCTAGCAGAAACTCTAATTCGATATCCTTAATTTTATTTTGAATTGCTGCCGGCGGCTGCGGGCAGTGCGTCTGGTACATATCGAGCAAATTCAGCAAATCTTCCGTGTAGTGGCCGACGTGGACGAGATTGCCGCAGACGCTGCTAACGGGATTGTTAATTTCGTGAGCAACACCGGCTACCATTTGACCGAGAGTAGACATTTTCTCAGTGTGAATCAATTGAGCTTGAGTTTGCTGCAATTCGTGCAAAGTATTTTCGAGTTGAAGTTTTTGTTGGGTTAACTCTGTTTGCGATCGCAGCAAAGCTTCTTCACTGCGTTTCTGCTCGGAAATATCAGTAATTAACCCTTCCAAAGCTATCAATTCTCCCGAGTCGGAAAACACGCCCAAACCTTGCTCCCAAACCCATTTTAATTCGCCATTTTTAGAAGTTATTCGGTAATTTAGCTGATATGGTCGATTTTCTTGCAACGCAACTTGCACGGCATTCCACAAATTATCGCGATCGTCCGGGTGTGTCAATTCCGATATAGAAATTTGCCGAGTGCCGATAAATTCTTCAGGAGAATAGCCGGCTAACTGATAGCAACCTTCGCTGACAAACTCCATACTGCGATCGGCATCGTTGCGAAAACGGTAGGCCATCCCCGGCAAATTGCTCATCAGCGTCGCCAAGGCCCGCTGGCTTTCCCGTAGGGCTTCTTCGGCGTGTTTGCGATCCGTAATATCCGTCATCACCGCCAGCATACAGAGTTCGCCGTCCAAATTAATCAATTCCGCTGACAGCAAACACACCACCACCGATCCCGACTTCATCCGAAACTCGCACTCCTGATTGCGAACAACACCTTGTTCGTGCAAACTTCGCCTAAAATTAAGTCGGTCTTCAGGCCTTACCCAAATATTTAACCCCGGTACTGTGTTCCAGGTCGTTTCTTCTAAATCGTAACCAGTCATCGACAAAAAACTATCATTAACTTCAATAAAACGACCCTCAGCAAAAGTAGTAATAATCATCGGATCTGGACTCGATCGAAAAGCCTTAGAAAACTTTTCTTCCGACAATCTCAACTTTTTAATAGCCTCTTCCAACTGACTTGTCCGCTTTTTAACCCGGCATTCCAATACCTCGTTAGCCTGCTTCAGGGCCTCCTCAGCCTCCACCCGATAAGTGATATCGCGCACCACGGCTTGCAGCCCCATTTTGCCGCCGATATCCATAGAAGTTAGCAGCACTTCCGCCGGAAACTCAGAACCGTCCAAACGGCAGTGCCGCCAGTCAAAACGGCAATTTCCCATTTCTATAGCCGTATTAATTCGGTCTTGATAAAGACTTATAGAATCTTGTCCGTCCGGTTGCAGCGGCGGGCTAAATTCCCCAGGATGCTTGCCGCAAAACTCCGATTCAGTGCTGCATCCAAATAAGTTTAAAGTAGCCGGATTGCAATCCAAAAAACCCTCTTCGTCGAGCAGCATTACCGCATCAGTCGTCGATTCGTACAAAGTGCGAAACTTTTTTTCCGACGCTTGCAAAGAAGCAATCAACTGCATCTTTTCCTCAGCCGCCCGCTTTTGCTCGGTAATATCCTGCATTACTTGAGAAAACCCCTGCAACTCTCCCCTTTCATCGCGCAAAGGAGTAACAATAATATTCGCCCAAAATCGCGACCCATCTTTGCGAAACCGCCAGCCTTCATTTTCGTATCGACCTTCTGCCAGCGCCCGGGTTAATTTTTCTTGGGGTTTGCCGATTTCAATATCTTCTTTTGTGAAAAAACACTCCGAATTATTGCCGACTATTTCATGAGCTTTGTATCCCAAAATGCGTTCTGCACCAGAATTCCAGCTAGCTACATACCCGTCAGGATCTAACATAAATATAGCATAATCCTTAACACCTTCAATTATTAAGCGCAGGCGTTCTTCGCTTTCTCGAAGTCCCGATTCTGCTTGCTTGCGCTGGGTGATATCTTCTACAAAACCTTCGTAGTAGAGCAATTTACCCCCTTCATCGCAGACAGCCCGCGCATTTTCAGCGATCCAAATTATTGTGCCGTCTCGGCGATAAATCTGCGACTCAAAATCCGATACGATACCCTGTTCTTGCAAAGCAAAAACAAACTGATCGCGGCGATCGGGATTGACGTAAAGCTGGTCGCTGATATCAGTCAGACAGCTCATCAATTCTGCTGCGGAGTTATATCCGTAGATGCGAGCCAAAGCTGGGTTAGCGCTGATGTAGCGACCTGATTCGGTTGTTTGAAAAATACCCGACACAGCATTTTCAAACATACTGTAATATTTTGCTTCCATTTGGTGCAGTGCCTCCGCGACATTCAGGCATTCTATCGATTTATTTTCTAATTTTTGATTGCGCACTTTTGAATACCCTGCTATTGTGTTTGAGTTGCATACTTTTTGTCTAGCGCCTGTTAAATCTAAGCCGTTAATGAGGTAGAAAGATGCTGTGTTGCAGCCGGAGACGAGTATGTTTATTCATCTGTCCTACTAGCCTGTTAGTTGTTAAGTGTTGCTGATGAAAGTTGAGTTTATCCGGTGTCTTGATTTGAGGCTTGACTGGCTGTCACGATCGCATTTGCAAATCGACCGGCCTGCGGTGCAGGTATTCGAGCAAAACCCCCCTCCTTAAAATGTCCCTGAATATATTAGCAGTTGAATACCCTGAAATAATTTAGTGGCAAGGCTGTTGTTACAATAATAAAAGGCAGCGACTTCTACAACCGCAACAGTCTATTTTTAGGATTTGGGAAAGAGTGCGATCGACTCTTCCCCTAGGCAACTAACCCGCCTGCATGAACTAAACGCTCACAGTCCGTGCTGTCAGTCGATTTTAGATTTTAGATTTTAGATTAAAGAATTGACTCCACAGATGAATCAGGGGCTCCCTAATTTCTAAAATTTTTTGGTCTCCACAACTCCTGTCGGAAATTTTTATCGGTCTTTGGGTGCTCAGAGTTACTGTTAAGTATTTTTGCTGATAGATAATACAGCAGACTGCTGGCAGTTGTACGATCTGGGGTTTCTATGTAAAGTTGGCACAACAATAGGGTAATTGTTGTATCAAAAAATTCATATTCTGCTACTGCGGGCGGAAAAATTCTGTAGCGGTGCTGGCATTTGGGCAAAAATCTGCGCCCGATCGCGCAAAATGTGGTCGGCAAGTCTGGTAAAATCCCGATCGATTCTCGGTTTGGCCGCCAAGCTCGATCGGGCTAAATTTGACTAGAACTAATAAATGAAAGATTCTCCTCTACTAGCAACGCCAGAGTTTTCCCCTGCTTCAATCCAGACGGCGGATTCTTTTGTATGGCCAGCCCTCCTGCAACAACTATTAGACAGACAATCTCTCTCACGCGCCCAAGCAGCCGACTTAATGCAGGGATGGCTAGCCGAAGCTATTCCCCCCGTCCTCTCAGGAGCAATTTTAGCGGCCATCCAAGCCAAAGGCATCTCTGCCCAAGAATTGGCAGGAATGGCTCAGGTATTGCATTCTCAGTCGCTTGCAGGCGAATCCGAGAGCGTTTTCAATTCCCAATCTCCAATCTCCAATCTCCAATTAATTGATACTTGCGGCACCGGCGGCGACGGCGCTTCCACGTTTAACATTTCCACTGCTGTCGCTTTTGTGGCCGCCGCCGGCAAAGTTCGAGTCGCGAAACACGGAAATCGCTCCGCATCAAGCAAAGTGGGTTCTGCTGACGTGTTGGAAGCACTGGGAGTCAACCTCAACGCCGATGCCGCGAAGGTGAGATCTGCGGTAGACGCAGTAGGGATCACCTTTTTATTTGCGCCTGGGTGGCATCCGGCACTTAAGGCTGTAGCGTCGCTCCGGCGCACTTTGAAGGTACGGACTGTTTTTAACCTTTTAGGGCCTCTTGTCAATCCTATGCGCCCTACAGGCCAGGTAATTGGGGTGTTCGATCCTAGTCTGGTATCAACTATTGCCCAAGCTTTGGGCGAGTTGGGGACTGAGTTAGCTGTAGTCGTTCACGGCAGAGAAAAATTGGACGAGGCGGGTTTGGGTGATGTGACTGATTTGGCGGTTTTGTCGGATGGCAAAGTCGAACTCACTACTTTAGACCCCCAAAAGCTAGGATTGACACCAAGTGCGATCGGCTCGTTAAAAGGCGGAAATGTTGAGGAAAACGCCGAGATTTTGCGGCACGTTTTGCAAGGCCAAGGTACGCCCGCACAAATGGATGTTGTAGCTTTGAATGCGTCTTTGGCTTTTCAGGTGGGAGGTGCAATTCCTATGGGTTCTCACGCAGCAGGAGTTTCTCTGGCTAAGGACATTTTATTGAGCGGCGAATCTTGGGTGAAGTTGCAGCAGTTGATTGAGTTTTTGAAATGAAGGAAGTTCGGCAACGGATTTTGTAACGGATGTAACGGATGTAACGGATGGAAGAAGGATGAAGGATGAAGGAAAAAGGAAGAAGGATGAAGGAAGAAGGAATTTTTTGTTTTAACTAACCAACAAGAAAAATTATTGAATTTTCAATTTTTCTTTACTTCTTCCCTCGGACTTATTCGTTTTTTTTAAGAGCGCGGTCGAAATTCAATGACATCTTGCTTAATAGTCACATCTTTATTACCAAAAAAATCGTGACCCAAAAGTCCGATATCTAGGGATGGCGAGATGGCAACAACTACATTTTGAACCGCCAGACCCCCAGCTTCAATAGAAGTCAGGCGACCGAGGGGAAAAGTAGCCACTCCGTTGGGAGTTTGTGCTTGCACTGTTCCCTGAAGAACAACGCCCAAGGCTTTAGCCATTGCTGGTGTAATTACTGTGCCACTAGCTCCAGAATCTACCATCATCTCGAACTTTTGTTTGCCGTTAAACGTGACTTCTATGACGGGGATATTAGCCTCTCGGCGTTTAATTTTTGCCTGAAATACTCCAGACTTCGCCGCGGGCGAAGTAGCGGGATTCAAGGCTTCGGGGAGAAAACCGCAGACTGATTGGCTGAGGTTGAGGGTTCGGCCTGACGAGCTGCGCATGAAGCATCCCTCACTTTCTTGAGCCACTGCTCGCGAGGAGTGGGCAACAGTCCCTACTAAAATTGAACTGCTCAAAGAAATAACTGTTGTTACAACCAGTAACGGTTTGCGCAGTTTTTGAGCGTTCAGTAGATGCTTGTATAAGTTTGAGAGTAAAGGCAAGGGAGATTTGCTAGCCATAATTTCGTTAAACGCTGTAGCTCGATCGTAACAGCGACAACTGCCTTTTGGTATAGATTTAGACTTTGGGCCCTCATAAGCTGCTGGCAGATCAATTGCTGGCCCAGAGGGAGATGGAGAGAGTGGGAGATGCCGAGGGTGGGGAGTAGGACAATTTGCAGTTGTTGCAGCTTTTTGATTACCTGTTGCTTCTGCCTCCGGCATAAGTGCCTTGCTTTGCCGAACTCTTGCACAAATTAAAATAATATCTGTATATTGCCGACTAGCATCAAATCCCTGGCAGTGGTAAGAATTAAACCAAACGAAAGTAATTAAGGATGCCATGTCACTTTCAACTGCACAACCCGCTCTCCTAGTCCTGGCTGACGGTACTGCTTACCGCGGCTGGTCGTTTGGCGCTGAAGCCACCGTCGTTGGCGAGGTAGTATTTAATACGGGAATGACGGGCTACCAAGAAGTATTGACCGATCCCAGCTATTGCGGTCAAATTGTAACTTTTACTTATCCAGAATTGGGCAATACCGGGGTAAATCTCGAAGACGAAGAATCTTCGCGCCCGCAAATTCGGGGTGCGATCGCCCGCAACGTATGCAGCCGCCCCAGCAACTGGCGCTGCTCGCAATCTCTGCAAGACTACCTGAAACAGTACGATATCCCGGGCATTTACGGGATCGACACCCGCGCCCTCACTCGCAAAATTCGCACGGTGGGAGCAATCAACGGCGGCATTTCGACCGCGATTCTCGACCAGGCGGAGCTTTTGGAGCAAGTGCAACAGGCCCCCAGCATGGCCGGGCTGAATCTGGTTGGGGAAGTGACCACCCGCAAGGTTTACGAGTGGTCTGAAGCCACGGATTCGGTTTGGGAGTTCAGTCCCACAGTCAAACCTGCTAGCGGCAAAATGTGGACGGTGGTAGCGATCGATTTTGGGATCAAGCGCAACATCCTGCGGCGTTTGGCAAGTTACGGGTGTCGGGTGATCGTTGTCCCCGCTGACACGTCGCCAGAGGAAATCCTCAAATACAACCCGGATGGCATTTTTCTGTCCAACGGCCCGGGAGATCCCGCGACGGTAACGGAAGGGATCGCGACGGCAAAAGCTCTGTTGAATTCGGACAAACCTGTATTCGGTATCTGCATGGGACACCAGATTTTGGGACTTTCCTTGGGTGCAGAAACTTTTAAACTCAAGTTCGGCCACCGGGGATTGAATCAGCCGGCGGGTTTAACCCAGCGAATAGAAATTACTAGCCAAAATCACGGTTTTGCGATCGACCCGGATTCCCTAGTCCCCGAAGTAGAAATTACTCATCTCAACTTGAACGATCGCACCGTAGCCGGATTGAAGCACAAAACCCTGCCGCTGTTCTCAGTCCAGTACCACCCGGAAGCCAGTCCCGGCCCGCACGACGCCGACTATTTATTCGATCGATTCGTGCAGTCAATGCGAGACAATCAGAAAGTAGCCAGCAGTAAGTAGTCATTCGTCATTCGTCATTCGTCAGCAGTCAGCAGTCCGCTAATGACTGCTGCCTCAAAAAAAACTAAAAACCGCTGACTAAAAAAACTGTAGACAAAAGACCAAAAAACTCCTATAATGAAGCCTCGACTTTAAGCCATATCTAGCTAGGAGGGTGTCATTCCTGAGTCATTGACCCTGACCGTTAGCCTCAGAGGCACTCGCGAAGTCAAGAATAACTATCAGTTATTTCGCCTGACTGGCCTGCTGGACGCTTTTTCTGAGGCAACTTTTCGGAAGGTACTGAGCAAATGTATTGACGAGGGCCCAAAACACGTAGTTTTGGACTTGTCTCAGATAGATTTTGTGGACAGTTCAGGCTTGGGTGCACTTGTGCAACTTGTCAAGAAAGCCCAAACATTGGAGGGGACATTGCAAATTGTCTCAAATCCTCGCGTAACTCAGACTGTTAAACTGGTTCGCTTAGAGAAATTTTTGTCTTTGCAGCCTTCGGTTGATGAGGCGGTAAAAAACGTCAAGGATGCTTGACGAAAAGTGGATTTAATTAGCTATCCGGTTATCAACGCTGGATAGCAAATTTTTATGGTTGTGCTGGTATAACAATACCGATTTTCCCAGAAGCTGCGACACGCACAAGCCGCTATTTCCCTGGATGCTTTGATATCCGGTGGATAGCCAGTAAAATATTTGTGGCAAACACGCGGAAAAATGGTATAAGAAGTAGGGAACAAGCAGGTAGCGATCGCGTTAACAAAGCCGTGCAGTCGCTATAATTGCTGAAGTGACGAAAGACGAAATAAGTAAGTGACTAGAAAAACCAAGCTGTGCGGAAGTTTTATTTAAAAAAGTATGTCGCCGATCGCAGATGACGGGCTCAAACTGAGTCTGACTGATATCAGTTTAAATCGACAGCATCCTGCGAGGGCTACACCAGCAGATATAGAAAGGATTTCGCCCGCAGCGTGGGCATATTTGGGAGATGCAGTGTACGAACTCTACGTTCGGAGTTCGTACTTAGTGCCACCCAAAAGATTGCAAGCTTATCACGAATTGGTGGTGGGGCAAGTACGAGCCGAAACTCAAGCGCGTCACTTGCGATCGCTCTCTCCTTACTTGAACAGTATAGAATTAGCAATTGTCAAGCGCGGGCGCAATGCCGCATCGGGCCGTTCTAAGCGAGCAGATCCAGAAATATACCAACAAGCCAGCAGCTTAGAAACCTTGGTCGGATATTTGTACCTCACCGATCCCGAAAGATTGACCGAACTTTTGGCACTTTTAGAACTTGAGACTTAAAGGATGTTGTAGCAGTTAAGAGTTGGGAATGGGGAAGATTAATTAACCATCCTGCCACGGTGGCTAACATAAAACAGCAAAAATCTCGATCGGGCAAACAGGATCGATCGGCCATTAATTAGCAACTTTAGCACAGTAAAATCCTTGCTCCCTCTCCAGCCAATCTAAAATCTCACAGCCTCAAGATTCATCCGTTAATTCTTCAATTATTCAATCAATGCTTCCTCTCCAGCCAATCTAAAATCTCAAAGCCCCAAGATTGCTCCGTCAATTCTTCAATCGAAAATCGAAAATCAAAAATCGTTTTGACTGCCACAAGAAACCCATGAGAAAATTTACCAAACCAAACTCCTCGCGATCGAATTCCGACAGCAAGCCATTCAAAAGCGAAGGTCGCCGTCAGGACTCACAACCATCGTCTCCCCGTTTTGAACGCAAGCCCCGTCCCGACACTGGCGGAATAGACGCGCCTCAAAAAAGATCGACCTTCTCCCCCCAATCCCGAGAAATGCCCGTGCGAGCAATTTTCAAACGGAGAGTCGATTCCGACAGCCAACCGTCCCTTCGCAGAAATAATCCTTTCCAAGACAGAGACAGTAGCCCGCAGGAATCCCGGGGCAATTATTACCAAGACAGAGACAGAGACAGCAGCCCCCAGCCGGCCCGCAACAATTTCAGAGACAGAGACAGAGACAGCAGCCCCCAGCAATCGCGGGGCAATTATTACAAAGACAGAGACAAAGACAGTAGCCCGCAGGAATTCCGGGGCAACCATTTCAGAGACAGAGACAAAGAGAGAGACACTCGCCCTGTTGACAGTGCCTCAAATACAGTCGTGCAACCAGACACAGACACAGACATGATTTACGGCCGCCATGCGGTGCAAGCAGCTTTAGAAACAAACCAAGTGCTCAACCGGATCTGGGTTGTCCCGCACCTGCGCTACGATCCCCGCTTTCACAGCTTGCTAACCGAAGCCAAGGCCAACGGCAGCATCATTGATGAAGTAGACGATTTGCGCCTCGACTACATCACGCGCAAAGCAAACCACCAAGGCGTAGCAGCTCAAGTATCAGCTTACGAATACCTGGATTTGAGCGAACTGATCGCGAAGGCTAAGTCTGCTTGCGAAGATCCAGTAATTGTGGTAGCAGAAGGACTCAACGACCCGCATAATCTAGGGGCGATTATTCGCACCGCAGAAGCATTGGGATCTCAGGGCATGGTGATTCCGCAGCGGCGGGCTGTTGGGATTACCTCGGCAGTGAGAAAAGTGGCAGCCGGAGCATTGGAAAGCCTGCCAGTGGCAAGAGTTGTCAATCTTAACCGGGCGCTGGAAGAATTGAAAGAGGCTGGATTCTGGATTTATGGCACTGCAGCAGGCGTCGGTCAATCGGTAGAGACAGTCAAGTTCTCCGGACCCACTGTTTTAGTGGTGGGTGGTGAAGCTGACGGTTTGAGCCTTTTGATACAGCGCGGTTGTGACGGATTAGTTTCAATTCCTTTAAGGGGCCATACTCCTAGCCTTAATGTCTCCGTAGCCACGGGTATGGCTCTATACGAAATTTACCGCCAGCGCGGGCCCAAAAAGTTTCACGTACACGGATCGTAAGGGTAATTAGCCCCACCTCCTAAAGCCGGGGGCTTCTTGCCCCCCAAGCTTCCCATCTTCGGTGATTGAAAAAAAGAATGCAACACAGTATAACAAAGTGTGCATAACCAAGGTCTAGGCCTTGCCTGCACCACTCTGGAAAAAACCGTAAAATACATTACAAAATCACATGAAAGAACTCTTGATTAGCTTGCTCAACTTCTTCGGATTGGCTTGGTGGGTTGAAGTTAAAACTTCAGCGCCGCGGTGCATTTACTATTTTGGCCCGTTCTTGACTTCTCAAGAGGCCGAAGGTGCAAAAGCAGGATATGTAGAAGACATAGAAAATGAAGGTGCAGAAGGTATTAGTGTTTCGATTCACCGCTGCAAACCTATTACTTTGACGGTGGCAGATGATTTGGGAAAGCTTGGTGAGGGAGGGCTGTTGCCTGTTTTGAGCGGTCAGTAGAAGCAGAGGGAATTTTGAGTTTGGAGTTTTGAGTTTTGGGTGGTAAATCCAAAACTCTTTACTGTTGGGAATAAATTACTTGTGACCAACTAAAAACTCAACACTCGCAATTGTCAACTGCTTCGGGGAAACATTCAATCCAGCGATCGATGTCTGCGAGTACCCGATCGGGAATTTCCCAAGGGAACAAGTGGGCTGTATTTGGATAGCACTGCCACTGACATTCGTGGAGGTGGCGGGCTGTTTCTAAACTTGATGCCGAGGTGATGTGCCGATCGGCCTCTCCGGCGAGCACCAAGCAGGGACATTGAATGTCGCCGAGGTGGAGCAGCCGGTTGTATCCGGCCCTCAGAGCGGTATTTAACGCGTTTGTAGCGACGTTTCCGGTCTTGAGGTAGGCGGGGGTACCGGCGGCGGCGAGATAGCGGTAAGGCGTCGCTGTATGCTGCTGTATCAAGTAGCGAAAGAGCGATCGCCTGCCAAAAGTATCGATATTCCACTGCCAACCGGGTATCGCCCAATTGATAATTCCGGCTAAACCGGTGTAAAGGTTATCTTGCCAAGAGATGGGAGGGTGACTTCCTCGCGGTTTGGCGGCGGAGGCGAGTACAATCAAACCGGTGACTCGCTGTGGATATTTCATGGCTAATTCCAGGGCTAAAATCCCTCCCAAAGACCATCCGAGCACCAAACACCGATCGACTCCCAATCTGTCTAACAGTGCCTCTAAATCGAGGAGGTGGTCGGTCATTTCAAAGCGAGTGGAGGTGCGGCTGTTGCCGTATCCGCGCAAGTCTGGGGCGATCGTCTGGAACCGCTTTGATAAGTGTTCTGTGAAGACGGACATACAATCGCCGGAACCTGGATGACCGTGCAAGCAGAGAATCGGAAACCCTTCGCCTTTGACGGAAACGCTTAGTTTTTGATGCGCCATTTTTTAACTGTTTGGGGGGTGCGTCGTCCCCCGCTATAAATTGTGTATTCCAAGCGTTAAAAGCTGGGATTATTACTAATGTAATCGGCAATTTTAGAAATAGACTGGCGCATTTGCAGATCGCTGCTGCGGCTGTCAATCACAGTCATGACATAGGCTTCGCCATCAATGCTCATCGCTAAAGTTGTGCCCAGAACCAGGGAATTTTGGCCGGTTTTTTCGCCCAACCACTGAGCTTTAGTTCCTTCCAAGGCGGCAAATCCCAGAGCGCGATCGTACTGGCGGTTGAGAGTTTCTATTAACAGTTTAGCACCAGGTGTTTCGCCATTGTAAATTTGCACCATCATTTCGGTGAGTTCGTTAGCAGTCAAGCGGTTGGGGCCGGAACCGGGGTTGGCGGGCATAATCTTTTCCCCCATTAATTTGAAGTTGACGCGGGTGACTTGGTAGCCGCGATTGTCTAAGAATTGATTGATGTAATCGGAACCCAAATAATCAATAAGTTGATTGGTGGCGGTATTGCTGCTGCGATCGATCATTTCTTCTAACAGTAGCTGTAGCGGGTAATTGCGATTGGACGTAATCTTTGCCGATGCGTCTTCGGTAAAATTACCGCGACTGACGAATACTTCCTTGTTCAGACTAATTTTTTCTTTTTCGACTTTTTGCATCAGGGCAACAGCAATCGGCAATTTAATTAAGCTGGCTGGACTGACAGGAGGCACATCGCCCCGGAGGTTTACGCACTCTCTAGAAAGGTTGCAAACACCGATCGAAGCTTTCTCAGACAAGCCGCTTTCCCGGGCAACCGCAGCCAAAAAATCAGATTTTGCTTGCTGCACTTGAGAGGTGGCTGCCGTTAAATTTTCCCGGTATTCTTGAGTTTTTGAGGCAGTGAGGGAAGCTAAAAATGAATATTGAGGAACTTCCTGCAAGTTGTTGAGGGCCTGGTTCCACAAAAATTGAGTTTGCTGTGAAGATTCGATCGACTTATTTTGCTGCCGTTTAGTTTCTACGGCTCGGTTGGCTAAACGGACTGCTTGCTGTAAGTTGTCGTTAGCCCTCTGTTCTACTAATATTTGAGCTTCCACCGCTTGCAACTGCTGTAGCAGTTGTTCTTGAGGATTGGCGGCGAGGGGAACTAAGCGCGAGAGCAGGGTTGGTTCTGGGGAGGGAGAGGGGGGTTGTTCTAATTCGGTGACGAGCAGATCGCGAATTTTGTAGAGTTCGTCTAGGGAACGCGGGTTAGATGATTGAGAGAATGAACTTGCGATGGTTAACATCTGAACCAGTCCGATGCCGGCTACTGCTGCCGCCATTTTGTTTGCGATCGACAAAAAACGCTTGAACTCTCGCATATTCAACATCCTCAACACAACCAAATTCAATATAAGCAGCTATTGTTACAGGAGTCAAACGATTTTAGATTTTAGATTTTAGATTTTAGATTACAGAACAAATCTACAATCTACAAGGTGAAATCGGAAAGTTAGATCGCGGCAAAACAACCAAAATAAAGGGAGCGATCGCACGAAGGCAATCAACCCCCTCTAAATATTGCAAACTATCTACTTTTTGCGCCGCCGCCGCCAGTCAGCACCCAACCGTTTGAGGTAATCCCAGCCGCGTTGGGGCCAGACATGAGCGCTATCGGTCTTTTCGGCAATCCAGCGAGCTACTTTGGGGCCTGTCCAGTCTCCGCCGTCGGGGGCAGATCCTTGCAGCGCTTGTCGCAGTTCTTCTTGCTGTTCTGGATTCAGCAAGGATTTTGCAGGAGGGGGCTGACGGTCTCCGCTGCGGTTTCTCACAGAGTCTGGCCCTTCTCGGTTGTAGCGCTGGACAATTTCTTTGGCGTAGTCGTAGTTGAGGCCTACGACTTGGGCTGCTTGTTTGATAGTCCAATTTCGGGAAACTAACAGCAGCAAGTGCCAGCGGCGCGACTCTGTGGTGTTTTGTGCCTGCCGGTAGCGAATTTTGAGTTCCTCTGCCGTCAGGTGGGATTCTAAGTGAGCTTTAGGTGGCATTCCTCCAACGGGGCATCGGGAACTTCTTACCATATATCTTTGGTTTTGGGGATAATTCCGGATGAAATTTTGAGGCTGGGGATCGTTGGGGCAAATGCGTAGCTTTTTTGGTCGCAGATGCACGGAGTTGAAGAAGGCTGCTGTTTTTTTGCAGGTGTGTGGAACAATAGGCGTCCCCGTGGCTGTGAGCGTTTCGATCCGTCGCAACTCGGACAAGCTGCGATCGTCCCGGCAGCTAAAACTTTGACCCATAGGCTACAGTAAGCGCGATGCTCTTTTGTTCGGATCGATGAAGGGGCGAGCGACCTTTTTTGTGAACTGCAAATTTCTCACAGGCTTTTTGGCTCGTCCCCCAATCAACGCCGATGGGAGAATGTCGGTCGCTATTTTCTTCGATCGCACCGCAGCCATTTATTCACTCGGATAACTGATAACTTTCAGTAATTTTTGATTAAAATAGTGCTCTTCATAATCTAGCCATAATTTTTTTTGAAGTTGCAGCCAGAAGCTAATACCTTCTTATTCATAATTCTCTATTTCTTCTTCTGTTGGTTCTGGGGTGTTAGGCGGGTAATCCCAGTTAAAACCTGCTAGATATGCTTCTGAATATGCTTGCTTGAAAACGCTAAATTATCGAGAACATGGTAATTTTTACAGTTCAAAAATACCAATAAAATGCGGACAAATTACTCATAAATATACTCAAAACTATCGGGAATTAGTTTAAGGTTACGGTGATTTTCTTCTCAATTTTTAGTCTGGTCAATAAACTTCTGGTTTACATACACCATTTATATTTAAGCTTGTAAAAAATTGTTTTTTAACAAAATTTTGTCTGGCGGATGTTATAACTGTGCTGCTCTTAGTGGAAAAAGAAATTTTTTTTTAGTAGCAATAATCGACGGGTTGCGAATTTTTATTTAAGGATTTGATCGATATTTGTTACCTCAGTCCCTGGACATTGCCGAGGTTATATCAAATCCCGTTACATCCAAATAAGATCGAGCTTGCGATCGAGACGCTCGCGACATAAACCTCAACGCTGCTTGCATCCGAATAATATCGAACTCGCGAGCTTCACTCCTAGCGATGCACTCGAAAGATTATAATTCCGATGCAAGCAAAAGCGATATTAATCGTAGCAGAGTTACGGCAGAGTGCTTTTTTTTAAAGAGTAGGTAAAAAAGTCGCTCGCAGTTTTATGTACGGTGTTAGAAACGGTGTGAGAATTGGCACTGAATAAGTTTGATGTAAAGGAGCCGATCGCGCGATCGAACTTTCGCCACAAAAATAGCAGACTTTGCCTTCGGGCTGTAAGCAGGTACAATTGCCAGCTATATTAACTGTATTGTCTCAAAGTAGAAATAATAAAGGTAAGAGCATGGCATCCATCCGCGAGTTGCACCGACAACTGGTCAATAAAGAACGCTCTGCTGTGGAAATTACTCAAGAAGCATTAGACCGAATTACCCAGCTAGAGCCTAAGTTGAAAAGCTTTCTGTGCGTGACGGCAGACAGAGCATTGGCGCAGGCCCATAGAGTGGATGCTCAAATCGCAGCCGGAGAGCAAATTGGCCTGTTGGCCGGCATCCCGATCGCCGTTAAAGACAATATGTGCACCGAGGGCATTCCCACAACCTGTGCATCTCGGATTTTGGAGAATTTTGTGCCTCCCTACGATGCAACAGTCGTCTCCAAACTCCAAGCAGCCGGTGCGGTGATTGTGGGTAAGGCGAATATGGACGAGTTTGCAATGGGGAGCTCGACAGAAACTTCTGCTTATCAAGTTACCGCGAATCCTTGGGACTTGGAGCGCGTGCCCGGAGGGTCTTCTGGCGGTTCTGCCGCAGCAGTGGCCGCTGGAGAATGCGTCGTGAGTTTGGGTTCGGATACTGGGGGCTCGATCCGCCAACCTGCTGCTTTTTGCGGGTTAGTGGGGCTGAAACCGACTTATGGGTTGGTTTCTCGCTACGGTTTGGTGGCCTATGCTTCTTCTCTCGATCAAATCGGGCCCTTTGGCCGGACTGTTGAGGATACGGCGATTTTGTTGGGGGCGATCGCCGGTTATGATCCGAGAGATTCCACGAGTCTTAATGTCCCAATTCCTGACTACGCTCAAGCTTTAAGACCCAGTTTGCGACCGAAGGGTCAGATTAGAATTGGTGTAATTAAAGAAACTTTTGGTGTAGGGCTGGACTCGGGGGTTAAAGACGCTGTTACTAAGGCGATCGAGCAATTTCAACAATTGGGCGCAGAAATTCAAGTCATTTCTTGTCCCCGCTTCCGCTACGGTTTGCCCACTTACTACATCATTGCTCCCTCCGAAGCTTCGGCAAATTTGGCGCGATATGATGGAGTGAAGTACGGTTTCCGGTCTCCTGATCCCGATAATCTTTTGGATATGTATGCCAAAACCCGCTCTCAAGGGTTCGGTGCGGAAGTTAAACGCCGGATTGCGATCGGCACTTACGTATTGTCGGCTGGATATTACGATGCCTATTATCTAAAAGCTCAAAAAGTTCGGACTTTGATTAAAGAAGACTTTGAAAAAGCTTTTTCTCAAGTTGATGTTTTAGTGTGTCCCACAGCTCCTACTACCGCATTTAAAGCAGGCGAAAAATTTAACGATCCCCTGAGTATGTATTTGTCAGATTTGATGACTATTCCGGTGAATCTTGCTGGTTTGCCAGCTTTGAGTTTGCCTTGCGGATTTGATGATAAAGGAATGCCGGTGGGCATACAACTGATTGGTAATCTTTTGCAAGAATCTCGGCTGTTTCAAGTGGCTCACGCTTACGAACAGTCTACGAATTGGCACTTGCACCACCCGGAATTGGATTAATTTTTGAAATTCGGCGGAATACGGCGGCGGAAGTTAGTAATCGATCTTGGCTAATTGTCTGAATTAATCATTTGCCATTAGCTTTTGAGCGATCTCTAATTTCCCGCGTGCTCTATCTATGAACAAGTTGCTAGTATTCCTTTTGTCTAAATCGCTAATAGCTTTTGGGATAGTTTTGGCCGTTGCTTATTCTGCTGCTTGTGTATTCCTATTTGTAGCGCAAGGTAAGTTTATCTTTTTTCCGGCGCGAGCGATCGAAACTACGCCAGATGATTTTCAGTTGAAATATCAAGATGTTTGGCTGCCAATTCCAACTAAAACAGGCGCGGCGGACAGCGTGCACGGGTGGTGGATTCCGGCCTCGGAAAATCCCCCCAGCCCCCCCTTAGCAAGGGGCGGAGCAAGAAAGGGGGAGGCTGTTCCCTCTGTTAACACCGGAGACTCGGATACCCCCCCCAGCCCCCCCTTGCCAAGGGGGGGAGCTAGAGGAGTCGGAACGTCCCCGCAAAGTGAGAGACCGGCAGTCGCTCCGGTTCCCCCCCTTAACAAGGGGGGGTTAGGGGGGGTAGTTTTGTACCTGCACGGCAATGCTTCAAATGTGGGAGCAAATGTCGAACACGCTAATCGATTTCATCGATTAGGTTTGTCGGTATTTGTGATGGATTATCGCGGTTATGGAAAAAGCCAAGGCGATTTTCCGAGTGAATCTCAGGTTTATGAGGATGCTCAACTTGCTTGGGATTATTTGGTGAAACAGCGGGGGATTAACCCGAATCAAATTTATATCTACGGTCATTCTTTGGGAGGGGCGATCGCGATCGATCTGGCAGTGCGCCACCCGGAGGCGGCCGGGTTAATTGTAGAAGGCTCTTTTACTTCGACGCGGGCGATGGTGGATTTCCAAAAAGGGCTGTTTTGGATGTTTCCGATCGATTTTTTGCTGACACAGCGGTTTGATTCTCTTTCAAAAGTCGATCGCCTGCAAATGCCCGTGCTGTTTATTCACGGGACTGCTGACAATGTAGTTCCAGTGGAAATGAGCAAAAAAATGTTTGAGGCAGCACCTGAGCCCAAACAGTTGTACATAGTTCCTGATGGAGGTCACACTAATGTGGCACAGATCGGGGGCGCAGAATATCTGCAAATACTGAGCCAATTTTTAGGTTCTTCAAACTAGATAAAAGCTGTTGGCGGTAACAGGTTGAGTTGGATATCTGTACCGCCTGCTCGCACTTCTTTATAACAGTACATATCTGAAACAGAGCAGTTATCGCGATGATATCGCTTACTGCAACCTTAATACATTCAGCCACCAGTCATTCAAGGCATAGCAGTAATTGCAGTAATTGTTCGTGCTTATCGCTTGTTCTTTCTTAACTTCGCAGCCTCGCCGAGATGTTTTTTGGTTTGGCATCCGGGCACCGCAGAGATTGGCATCTGTGAGATTAGCTTTGTTCAATCTTGCATCCCTCAAGTCGGCCGATCTAAGGTCTGCACCGCTGAGATTTGCACCGCTTAAATCGGCTTCTTTGAGGTCTGCACCGCTGAGATTTGCACCGCTTAAATCGGCATTTCTCAGGTCGGTTCGAGTTAGTTTAGCGGCGCTCAAATTACTGCATTTTAAGTTCGCCAACTGGAGGGATGCGTCTGGCAGAAAACTCTCGCTGAGGTTGGCATTTTCTAAGTTGGCTCCCCTGATGTCTGCCCTGCTCATGTCGGCTTTGCTGAGGTCGGCGTCGGCCAAAAAGGCGTTTCTCATGTTGGCGTTGTTTAAATTAGCTTCCATTAAATCAGCCGCAGTCAAGTCGGCATCAACTAAGTCAGCCCTGCTGAGAGTGGCGCGGCTTAAGGAAGCGCCAAACAAATCTGCACGGCTCAAGGAAGCGCCAAATAAGTCGCATCCGGGACATCCTCTGGTTTCTAGCAGCCGCTTGACTAGAGACTGATTTTGAGCTTGTAAGGGAAGTGCGGCGCAAAATGGGAGTAGCATTATCGCTGCAGTCAGAATTTTCAGTTTGATTTTGGTCATAGTCTTGGTAAGTCCTGTAACTGCCTTTCAACACCGATTTGTCTGCTGGACTTTCGCGCGGGGGACCAAAAACCCGGTTTCCTCGTTAATTCCTGGCTGTCAAACCCAATATTCTAAGCAGAAACTGGGTGGTTTGCGTAAGTCCTAGTCTAGTGGATGGACGCGGCTCGACGGTGTAAGGTTCGATCGCGCTCACGGATATTACTTACGCGTTGGGGATGAAAGCCCGCACATCAAGGCTCCCTTGCAGCGGCGAACGGCCGGAGTCCCTGAATACCAGGGATTCTGGCGACGGCTGCGACAAGTGGCGGACTCCGACAACGGATAAGTATTTGTAATCGATGCAGTTGGATTTTGCTGCCGAGGGCGATCGTTATCCGTACAGGCGATCGGTAAATAAGCCAATTGGCTTAGACTCTTAAGACATATTGCTGATGTGCTGCCTTCTCTAAAAAAGATAGCATTTTTGTATGATCCCCGAAATAATACCGAGCAAACAAGTATAAAAAACATACCAAATGTCTCGGCGGGTGGGAAAATAGGGTACACCTAATACTTTCAGACGAGGAAAATAGATGTCGAACAGCATAGATCAACTTGCAGAAGGCGGCAGGGGGATCAAACTCATGTGGCAGATTGCAGACGAGGTAAGTTACACCCGGACTCTCGACAATCGAAATTGTTTGTCGCTGAGCAAAAGTTACGAAGTAGAAGGTTGCAATCGATCCCAAAATATAAAAAAAGCTAGCGTTTTAGATGGGTTAATGAATTTATTAAACACCTGGGATTGGCAGACTGAAAAACAGCAGGAAGAAGAGCTGCTTGAAACTTGTGTTCAACATATTAGCCTGCAAGTCAACACAGATGTCAATGCTTTAACTCGAGTTTTGTTGTGGTTTGAGCAGTTGAAAGATTTATCGCTACCCAATGAAGTTTGGTGGAAGTTTCAGTTGGCGTTGGCTGAAGGTTTCACTAATGCAGTTCGCCACGCTCACAAAAATCTGCCAGTAGAAACTCCTGTTCAACTCGAAATTACGGTGTTTAACGGACGGTTGGAACTCAAAGTTTGGGATTGCGGGCCGTGTTTTGATTTTGATGCTAAGCTAAAGGAAATTAGGGCAGCAGATAGAAATAACGCGTTGGATTTAGATGTTTTGAACGATGCTTGCTTGATGCCTAGCAGACAAAAAACTTTGGAACCGTCTCTATTTCTAATTGCTGGGTAGCTTTGGGGTGATGGACAATTAACACACTGGCACGGTGAAAAATGTGTTATTCTAAAAACGGTGTTAGGGGAAAAGTTACGGGTTTTGTCTCCGCGTGGGTGAGGGGTTTTGAATACTGCCAACCTGCTGCGGCTTGGGTTAAGAGCTATGGTCTTGGGGGATTCTATAGCGGTTTGACAGAAACGGGTGCATCTGTCTAATTAAATATTAAAAACTCAACATTAAAAGTTAAAAATTATTAACACTAATTTTTGATATTTTAATTTATCCTAGTATCTGGTCGCTCACCAATTACTAATGATTTCCAAAGAAAGTTTATTTGTTCTGTCTCTATTTCCCTACTTGGGATTTCTCTGGTTTTTGACTCGATCGGGAAAAACACCCCGTTTAGCTCTGATGGGATTTTACGGCACTCTCGTTTTTGTGGCGGTGACGATTCCCGCCGCAATTTACGCAAAAGTTGCCTACAACGAGTCACTAGCAAATGTCGATTGGCTGCACGGTTCTGCGGAACTATTCTTAACACTTGCCAATATTTTATTAGTTTTAGGCTTTAGAGAAGCGGTGATTAAAGCCAAAGCATCCTCACAGAAGGGCGGTGAGGAGCCAGAGGGTCTTTTAGACGGGGGAGAATAGCCGGGATCATCTCAGTGTGGTATTTACTCTCCGCATAAATGCTCCAGAATAGCCCTAGTTAACAGTTAACTGTTGACATACCAGTTTGTGAGCTGCCAACCTGCAAAATTTTAGGAAAGCATTAGAATATATGGAAACTCACATCAAGCACTTCTAATGTCCTAACCTTGGTTTCTTGCCACGGGCTCAACCTGAGAGCCGAGATTTTGGGTTAAGAAAGCGAGTTTCTCAGGTATTATCGAGAATGGTGCTCTGGGCGTGAGTGGAAACAGACTACCATGTTGCTAAGTTTAGCTGTGGTGGGAATCTCCAGGCCGGAAAAAAGATGAGCTATTGCCTCAATCCCCATTGCCAAAAGCCGCAGAATGCTGACTCAACCAATTTTTGTCTGGCGTGCGGCTCTAAATTGCTACTGAAAGAGCGTTACCGCGCAATTCAACCTATCGGTGAAGGAACATTTGGCAGAACTTTTTTAGCTGTCGATGAAGATAGGTTGAAAACTCCCTGCGCCATCAAACAATTTTTCCCCCAAGTTCAAGAAAAAGCTGAATTAGAAAAGGCAACTGCACTGTTCAAACAAGAAGCTCATCGGTTGCACGAACTCGGAGAACACCCGCAGATTCCAAGTTTGCTGGCTTCTTTTGAACAAGCCAAACGTCTGTATCTTGTGGAAGAGTTAATCGAGGGAAATAATTTGTTTCAGGAGTTGCAGCAGCAGGGAGCTTTTTGCGAGGAACAGATTTGGGAATTGTTGATCAATTTGTTGCCTGTTTTGCAATTTGTTCACGAGCAGCAGGTGATTCATCGGGATATTAAGCCGGAAAATATTGTGCGGAGAACTCCCCAAACCTTGTGGGCTGCGGCGGGATATGGCCGCTCGACTCCTGGTAAACGAAAAGGAGTAGCAAATTTACCTCAATCTTCTGCTGGTATGAAAGGGCTAATTGTCGCTGAATCTGCTGCTGTACAGGGGAATGCCAGGGGGGGTCAGTTTGTGCTAGTTGATTTTGGAGTTGCTAAGCACATTACCGGCCTTTCTGAGGCGCAAACTGGGACGATAACTGGAACTGCGGGCTATGCGCCCATCGAACAAATTCGCAGCGGCAAGGCGTATCCGGCGAGCGACCTTTACAGTTTGGGTGTCACCTGCATTCACCTGCTAACTGGGGCGGTTTTGAAGGATTTGTTCGATGCTTTGGAATGCAAATGGATTTGGCGATCGCACTTGGCGCAAAAAGGCATAAAAGTCAGCCAAAAATTAGCAACTATTTTGAATAAATTACTCAAAGATTCGGTACGAGAGCGATATCAATCCGCTGCTGAAGTGTTGCAAGACTTGGTAAATTTTGGGCAATATCCCCGCTCTCAAATCAGTTATAATTCGCCCGCCAAAATCGCTATTAATTCGCCAGTAACTAACTCGCAGCCCAATACAGCAACCGCCGTCTCCGCCGCGCCGCCCCAGAAGATTCATGTTGTGCCATCCGCTGGCAATCCGAGATTATTATCGTCTAATAACTGGCGGTGCGATCGCATTCTCCAGGGCCATTCAGCCCCGGTTAATGCTGTGGTTATTAATCCTCAAGGCAATATTCTCGCGAGCGCCAGTGACGATAAAACAATTAAGCTGTGGAACCTGCAAACAGGTGAATTCATCCATACTTTTTTCGGCCATTCCGCAACAGTTGATGCTGTGGCAATCAGCCCAGACGGGAGAATGCTAGTTAGCGGCAGTTTTGACAGAAAAGTTATTGAGTGGAAGCTGGATAAAAAGGCGATGATTCGCGAATTTTATAGCGATTTTGGTTCGCCGTACAGCCACCGCTACGGCTCCGTGTACTCGGTGGCTTTTAGTTGCGACTCGGGAGCGATTGCGAGTGCTAGCGGCGACCAGAGTATTAAATTGTGGAACCAGCGCAATGGAGAATTGGTTCAAAAACTTTCGGGACATTCTGACAAGGTTTTATCTGTTAGTTTTCGCCCTCAAAGTATGATGCTTGCCAGCGGCAGTGCTGACACAACTATCAAGATGTGGCTTGTAGGTATTGGGGAGAGTATACGGACTTTTGTCGGTCATTCAGATTGGGTTTATGCGATCGCATTTAGTCAAGACGGCAAAATGATTGTCAGTGGAAGTGCCGATGCTACTGTTAAATTGTGGAATGCCGATACAGGGGAATTGATTAATACTTTGAGCGGGCATTCAGATGCGGTAATTTCGGTGGCGATTAGTCCAGATCGCGAAACTATGGCTAGCGGCAGTCGAGACGGTACGGTTAAACTCTGGAACCTGGAAACAGGAGAATGTTTGTGCTCTCTTGCTGGGTGCAATCCGGTGGCTTTTAGTCCTGACGGTCAAACTTTAGTCACCGGTGGAGATGGCGGCGAAGTGTTAATTTGGCGCGCGTCTGTTTAGTTGGGCGAGATAAGTGACATACTTGTGAAGGCGATCGGTGTCAGTGTCAAGTAAACGACTGGCCCAAGAATGTACATTAAGTTGCGATCGCATTTCTCGAAACACCGCAGCATCCCCGCGATTGTCTAGAGGAAAAACCCAAGCATCAAATCCAGCCGAATTAAGACGGCTAACAGTTCCCTCGCCATCTTGCACCCACAATTGACGGTTAATGCGAAGGGGTTGACAGGAATATTCACCGACAACAATTCCGCCGACAGAAACGCTAGCACCTTCTCCACGATTGGAAAGTTCTTGCAAAATAGCTTTGAGGGAATTGAGTTTTTTGCCGTCTTGTACTTGCTGCGGTGTCAGCTTGACAATCACCATTTCTAAAACTTCGACAGGTTTTGTCGATCGTACAACGTTGACTGGTTCCGCCGGCCAATGGTTATTTATTTCCGGTTCCGCCTTCTCAATTTCCTCTTCAACTTGTACTGTTTCCACCGGCTTGGCCGTGTCTACAATTATCTGAATTTCCTCGCCATCTTTCTCGATTTTTCCACTAATCTGTAAGATAGCATTCTCTACAATGTAAGGCTTCACTTGTTCGTAAGCCTTGGGGAACACAACAGCTTTTATTTGATGTGTCAAATCTTCTAACTGCAAAATAGCCATGGCATCGCCTTTTTTTGTCACTACCATTTTGATAGCGCTGAGCATGACAATAACTGATACTTTCCCCTTTTTATCTGCTAACTGTTCGAGAGTCACAACATCGGGGTCTGGGTTTACTTGCATGAGAAACTTTAGGGGATGTTCTGACACATAAAAGCCAAGCAGTTCTTTTTCTAAACGCAATTTTTCTTGTTTTTCAAAATCTTTTACCACTTTAGATTTAGGCGCAGACTCATAGGTATTGACTGACTTGCCAAAGCTATTCCCACCTAACAAGTCAAAAAGATTACCTTGGCCGCTTTCTCGGTCTCTTTTGCGCTCTTGCGCCCATTTAATCACCCCTTCGAGGTCGTGTACTAATTGATTGCGATTGTGTTCAATTTTATCAAAAGCACCGCATTGAATTAATGCTTCTAAAGCGCGGCGGTTGACAGAATGGAGATTTACGCGATCGCACAAATCAGACAACGATTTAAACTTACCCCCTTCTTGCCTCGCAGCTAAAATATTTTCAATCGCCGCTTCTCCCACATTTTTCACCGCAGAAATTCCAAACAAAATTTTATCCTTTGCAGCTCCAGTCATCAGTTTTGGCAGCGGTGTAAAAGTAAGTTCCGAGCTATTAACATCTGGCGGCTCAACCTCAATACCCAGCTTGAGACAATTGGCAATATATTTCTGTACTTTATCCTGATCGCCCCTGTTAGCAGTCAGCAGTGCAGCCATGTATTCTAGAGGATAATTCGCCTTTAAATATGCCGTTTGATAAGTGATATAGGCATAGGCCATTGAATGGGATTTATTAAAACAGTTAGATGCCACCAAACTATTTTCTAGGATAAAGTTATGTTCTCGTTCAACGCCTATGTCATAGACTTCTTGAGTTCCTAGTGATTTTCGACTAATAATTTTAACCATGTTTGTAACTCCTGAGAATAGCCTCTATATTAGTTTTCTTTCGTTGCAATCCCAAGCGGGGATATTGATACACAAAATCATAGAATGCTTGTATATTTTTTCGACTAAAGATTCTCCAATAATAAACTTTTTTTAATTGATGCTCTTGTACAGAACCCATCCCTAGGTGCATTGCTAGTTCGCGGGCAAATTCAAAGGAACCAACTATGCAGACTAAACCGCCACTTCTACCTTTGTTTGCATAAGCACAACCGTCACCGTCAAAATAGCCTAACACATAAGACCCTAAATATTTTAAGTTAGGGAAATAGGTAACTTCCGAAAACGTTCTTCCTGTTATGATGCCGTAGCCCTGTAAAGAGCTTGCCAGCTTTTCAGAAGAAAAATTTATTCGGTAGTGAGGAGCATAATTTTGAGGCTGAATAACTCTAATTTCACCAGAGTATTGTAGCTCTATGCTGAGCATTTCTGTAAGTTCTTTGTCAATAGATTCAAAAGCTACATAATTAGTTTGAGTAACGCAGCCATCAGCAGCTATCAATCCTAATAAATAAGCTTTAGCTTGAGAGTCAATTACATCAAAATAGCTCTCATTTAAAGTATAGCGGTTTCGCCGCTTAGTATTAATGTCCGCTTCTTTTAAAACCCTTGAAACTGCTCTTTCGCTCACACCAAGGTAGTTAGGAATGTCTCGACACTCCATGCCCTGATTAAAAGCAGAAATGATTTGTTCCTTGTGTTCCGATTTTAGCTGCCTATAGTCGAGATACATTAGACATCTCCGAAAACAATCAAAGCCTCTGTATAGTTAAGTTATAGGACATAAATGTAATCATCGTAAATTAGC